>JAYSWO010000141.1:0-5226 GCA_043717975.1 Ferruginibacter sp.
ATACACCCCCATTTTATGCCCGAGTTTCAATTTTGAGTGTTCATAATACTTTCAATGATGTATATTTATGAAATAGTAATTATCTCGGACAACAATAAATTCGAAATAATAAATCAACGTCATTTTTGTTATAATTTAATGTAATTATCGCAATTGGAGCATTTCAACCCTTTTTTCCTTACTTTTGCGCCGATTTTATGCAAGCAATAAGTAATATTTTTCCGCTCCTAAGCAGCCCAAAAAAAGTGATCATAACCATGCATCAAAAGCCCGATGGCGATGCAATGGGTTCTACATTAGGATTGTATCACTTTTTAAAACAGTTTGGCCACGAGGCAAAAGTAATTTCACCAACCAACTGGGCCTCTTTTTTAGATTGGATGCCTGGGCGTGATACTGTAATAGATTATGACCGCCAAGGGGATGCTGCTAATGAATTGATAAAAAATGCAGATTGGCTTTTTTGCTTGGATTTTAATGCGCTTAGTCGTACAAAAAATATGGAAGTAGCTCTTAACGAAGCTACAGGGCAAAGAATATTAATAGACCATCATAGAGAACCACAAGAAGAAAAATTTGCATACGGCGTAAGTGATACCGGTAAGAGCAGCACCTGTGAAATGGTGTATGATTTTATTGTAATCTCTGGCCATGGAGATAAGATGAATGATAATATAGCTCAATGTTTATATGCAGGTGTAATGACGGATACAGGTTCGTTTCGTTTTCCAAGCACTACCGCAAGTGTTCATAAAATGGTAGCACATTTAAAAGAGCTTGGTTTACAACACTCACCTATCCATGAGGCATTGTTTGACAATGGTACGGAAAACAGGTTGCGCTTTTTAGGAAACGTATTGCTAAACAGAATGGAAGTGTTTTATGAGTATAACACTGCATTAATAGCAGTTACACAAGCAGACCTTATAAAATTTGATATAAAAACTGGCGATACAGAAGGATTGGTAAATTTTCCACTTGGCATTGAAGGCATTAAATTTGCATCCATTATTATTGATAGGGGTGAAGAGCGAAAATGTTCTTTCAGAAGTAAAGGAGATTTTGATGTGAATACATTTGCAAGAACATATTTTAATGGAGGAGGACATTTTAATGCGGCAGGCGGTGCCACCACCGATAGTTTAGAAAAAGCCATAGCAGATTTTAAAACAGCTATGCAAGCAAACAGAGAAAAACTTAGTACATATACATTTTAAAAATAAACAACAACAAACACAATGAGAAAAATCTCTTATTTATTTTTGGCAACGGCAGTAATATTTTCTGCTTGCAAAGATGCATCTTTTAAAAAAGGTGAAGATGGAATGGAATATAAAATAATTGCAAATGGTAAAGGTGATTTGCTAAAGCAAGGTGAATTTATGGAAATTCAGTTTACCTCTGTTATAAGTGGTGCTGGAAGAAAAGATTCTGTATTAAATAGCTCAAGAGACCAAGGAGGTGCACAAATTATGCCTTTCGATTCTACAAACTTACCTCCAGCATATTTACAAATTTTTAAACAATTAAAAAAAGGAGATAGTGTAGCTACAAGAACATCTACGGATACAATCATAAAAAAACAAGGGCAAGGACAAGAGTTACCTTCTTTTATTAAAAAAGGAATGTTTATTTATACCAATATTAAATTGGTAAATATTTACAAAACACAAGCTGAAGCTGACTCTGCAAGAAAATTAATTATGGCTGCTGCTGAGGCAGCTGCCAAAGTAAAAGCCACAGCATTAGCAAAAGAAGATGATAAAACCATAGCTGCTTATTTGGCTAAGAATAATATTACAGCTACAAAAACAACCAATGGAGTATATGTAAAAACTACACAGGCAGGTACTGGTGCTTTATTAGATAGTACAGTTTTTGCAAAGGTGATGTACACAGGGAAAACATTGGATGGGAAAATGTTTGATTCAAATGTGGACCCCTCTAAAGGTCATACAGATCCGTTAAACGTAAACCTTACAAATGATATGTCGCTTGGCGGTGGAGTAATACCAGGTATGACAGAGGCGCTAAAAACAATGCAGAAAGGTACAAAAGCTACCATGTACATTCCTTCTGGTTTGGCTTATGGCCCAAGAGCACAAAGTGCAGAGCTTCCTGCAAACGCTAATTTAATGTTTGATGTAGAAATTATAGATATAATGACCAAAGAGCAAGCAAAGGCTGATAATGCTGCACAACAGGCTAAAATGATGGCGCAACAAAAAGCTGCACAAGCACAACAAATGGCTGCACAAAAGAAATACATGGATAGCTTGAAAAAAGCAGATCCAAAAGCAGCAGAAGAAATGCAAAAGCAAATGATGCAACAGCAGATACAACAACAAATGCAACAACAAGGTGGTGGTCAAAGATAATTTTTTGAATAAAATCTTTAAAAGCAGTTCTGAAAAGGACTGCTTTTTTTATGCATTATCGTAAAATTGCATCAGTTTTACAACTTCCAATGCTTCCTTTACATCATGCACCCTTAAAATACTTGCCCCATTGCTCAGTGCTAAAGTATTTAAAACTGTTGTGCCGTTTAAAGCCTCAGCAGCGTTAATACCAAGCGTTTTGTAAATGGTACTTTTTCTAGAAATGCCTACCAATATTGGTTTATCTAGCATTTTTAAGATAGATAGATTTTTAAGCAGAGTAAAATTCTGTGCTGCATTTTTGGCAAAACCAAAACCAGGGTCAATAATCACATCTTTTATACCAGCTTTTTTACATTCATCAATCTTTGCAATAAAATATTCCAGTACTTCTTTGGTTACATCACCATAAATAGCTTGTGCTTGCATGGTTTCGGGTGTTCCCTTAGTGTGCATACATATATAAGGTACATTGCGCATGTTGGCAACAGTTGTTATCATTTCTGCATCCATTTGCCCGCCACTAATATCATTTACCATACTTGCACCAGCTTGCACGGCAGCAATAGCCACTTTACTTTGGTAAGTATCTATAGAAATAATCGTTTCAGGAAAACTAGCATGTATCATTTCAATAACAGGAATTACCCTCGCTAGTTCTTCTTCTACTGAAATTCGCTCACTATTTGGTCTGGTGCTTTGCCCACCAATATCTAAAATAGCAGCACCGTCTTTCACCATCTTTTCTGCTAAAGCAAGTATTCCATCCATGCCTTTTGCCAAATCACCCTCATAAAAAGAGTCGGGCGTAGCATTTATAATGCCCATTATTAAAGGTATTTCGGTAGAAATTAATTTTCCTTTGCAGTTAAGTGTAAACATTTGATAGAGTATCTGTATTTTTGAAGATATACAAAAATAAGACAATGATAAAACAACTGGTTTCTTTAGTAACAATGCTTGCCTCTTTTTCTGCTATTGCACAAACAAATGAAGGGTATACTAAAGCCGAGGAAGGAATGGAATACAAAATTTTTAGTGATGGTAAAAAAGATGTATTAAAAAATGGGGAGTTTATGGAAATTCATTTTACATCCATCATTAAGGGAATGAACATAGACAGTGTTCTTACTAGTACAAGGGATATAGGAGCACCGCAAATTATGCCACTCGATTCTACTAATATCCCACCTGCCTATTATAAAATATTTGCTCAATTAAGAAATGGTGATAGTGTTTCTACTAGAACTGCAACGGATAGCATTATTATTAAACAACCTATGGGGCAAGAATTACCGGCTTTTATTAAAAAAGGCATGTTTATTTATACCAATATTAAAATAGTAAACATTTATACAACGCAGGAAGAAGCTGATAAGGCTAAGGAAGCAAATATGGCGATACAAGAAGCCATTGCCAAAGAAAAAGAAGCGGCACAAATAATTATTGATGACAAAGTATTATCTGAATACTTTGCAGCTAACAAAATAACGGCAACAAAATCGCCTAAAGGCACCTATGTGCAAATAACAAAACCAGGCATCGGAGCTAAGCTGGATAATACCAAATTTGTAAAAGTAAAATACAAAGGCAAAACCCTAGATGGAAATATTTTTGATACCAATATGGATGATTCTAAAGGGCACACAGACCCACTTTTGGTAAACCTTACCAATGATATGAGCCTTGGTGGCGGCGTAATACCTGGTATGGCAGATGCTTTCTTGATGATGCAAAAAGGTACCAAAGCAGTGATGTATATTCCATCTACCCTTGGGTACGGGGCTAGGGGTGCGGGGGGAGATATTGGGCCAAATGCAAATTTAGTTTTTGAAGTAGAAGTGTTGACTGTATTAAATAAAGCGCAAGTAATAGCGGCTAATGCTGTTGAACAAAAGAAAATGATGGCTTTGCAGAAAAAATATATGGATAGTTTGCAAAAAGCTGATCCAAAAGCTGCGGCTGAGATGAAAAAACAAATAATGGAACAAACAGGTGTAGTAGAAGCACCAGTTGCTAGCCAAAAAAAGGAAGGAACAAAAAGCCCTGCAAAAAAGCCAACAACTTCAAAAGCAATAACAAAACCCAATGCCATTAGAAAAACGGTAAAGAAAAAATAAACATGATAAATACCTTACAACAATACGATATTGTAATAAATACTTGCAGAGAAATATTTTTAAAAAAAACAAAGGATTATGGTACATCTTGGCGAGTGTATAGAACCCTTTCTGTAGCAGATCAAATTTATATTAAAGCAAAACGCATTCGTAATATACAACAAGGACTTGCACAAAAAATTGGAGATGATATTAAGAGTGAGTTTACTGGTATTGTAAACTATGCCATTATTGGATTAATACAATTGGAAATAAATAATGACATGCCCGAAGAATTGGATGCCGTTATTGCAATGGAAATGTACGATAGAAAAGTGGTAGATGCAAAACGACTGATGCAAGATAAAAACCACGACTATGGCGAAGCCTGGAGAGAAATGAGTCAGGAAAGTTTTGTAGATTTATCGCTAGCTAAAGTATTGCGCATAAAACAAATTATAGCAAACGAAGGTGCCACCATTGTAAGCGAAGGCATGGATGCTAACTTTTATGATATATTGAATTATGCCATTTTTGCTTTAATTTTAATAGCAGAGGAGAAACATTAAGAAGATATTTAGAAATACAATTATTTAAAATGTTAACGAAAGGGCTCACAAAAAAGTTTTAAGCTCTTTACAAATAATAAAAGTTCAATTCAATTGTAGGGTCAGTTTGAGCTTGTCTAAGACGGTGTGTTTCATTAAATCCGCTTTCGACAAGCTCAAGCTGACACTCTAATAGTTCGA
>JAYSWO010000142.1:0-5226 GCA_043717975.1 Ferruginibacter sp.
CTTTTTGGTCTGTTGATACTATGTTTTACACCAAAATTAAAGCAGGAAACAATGGAAAATATTTGTACTATCTTTTAAAGTCAATGGATTTGGCTTCAATGAATGTTGGTTCAGCTGTTCCGAGTTTAACAACAGAAGTATTAAATAAAGTTGAAATAAATGTACCTAATGAAGCTACACAAATTGAAATAGCCCAAATCCTTACTTCGCTTGATGACAAAATAGAACTGAACCTACAAATGAACCAAACCCTTGAAGCAATGGCACAAGCCCTGTTTAAAGAATGGTTTGTAAACTTCAACTTTCCAAACTTTGATGGTGAATTGGAAAATGATTTGCCGAAGGGTTGGAGAATGGGGAAAGTAAAAGAAATGTATAAAACTACTTCGGGCGGTACACCAAGCAGAGCAAAAGAAAAATATTATGAAAACGGAACAATCAATTGGGTTAAATCAAAAGAACTAAACGGTAGTTTTATTTTTGATACCGAAGAAAAAATTACAGATGATGCAGTAAAAAATTCGTCAGCAAAATTAATTCCTAAACATTCTGTTTTATTGGCAATGTATGGTGCAACAGTTGGCGAATATGCTATTACAACAAGAGATACAACTTGCAATCAAGCAATTTGTGCAGTAATTGAGGATGGTAATTATCCATTTACTTATTTCTTTGAGTATTTTAAAATAAACAAAAACAATATTATTGGTCAAGCAAGTGGTTCAGCACAACAAAACATTAGCCAAGCATTAATTCAGCAATTGGATATTTTAATGCCGCCATTTGACATTGTAAAAAAATATCATTCAGTTGTAGAAAGTATGTTTATTAAAATGGAAAACAACTTGCTTCAAATCCAATCATTAACCCAAACCCGAGATACTTTATTACCAAAGTTGATGAGTGGTAAAATAGAAATAAAGAATTAATTTTAAACCCGTCGAATTCGACGGGGTTTAAAAGCATCGAATTCGATGCCTTTAAACTAGTGAAATTGGTATAATTAAAAATAGAAAAATGAGTAAAAGTAAAATAATAAATGTTCAAGGTAGAGAAATTGCATTGATTTCAGACAAAGTAAATGACTATATTTCACTCACCGATATGGCTCGTTATAAAGATTCTGATAGAACCAACTACGTTATTCAAAATTGGATGAGAACTAGAAGTGCTATTGAGTTTTGTGGTTTGTGGGAGCAATTAAATAACTCCGATTTTAAAAGCATCGAATTCGATGCCTTTAAAAATGAATCAGGCTCAAATAGTTTTGCACTTACACCTCAACGATGGATTGATACAACAAATGCAAAAGGTATAATATCAAAATCAGGCAGATACGGAGGAACTTTTGCCCATAGAGACATTGCCTTTGAGTTTGCTACTTGGATAAGTGCAGAGTTCAAATTTTATTTCATTAAAGAATTTCAACGCCTAAAAGAAGACGAAAACGACCGCCTAAAATTAGATTGGAATTTGCAACGTACCCTTGCCAAAGTAAATTATACCATTCATACCGATGCTATAAAAGCAAATCTAATACCAACAGCAATAAATAAAACACAAGCAAGTTTTGTATATGCCAACGAAGCAGATATGCTTAACGTAGCCTTATTTGGCAAAACAGCCAAACAATGGCGAGACGAAAACCCAACAGCAACAGGCAATGTAAGAGATGAAGCCAGCATAGAACAATTGGTAGTATTGAGCAATATGGAAAGCATAAATGCTGTATTTATTGGGCAAGGTTTATCACAAAGCATTAGGCTTGTAGAACTAAACAAAATGGCCATTACGCAAATGAAATCTTTGGTGAATAGCAATACCCTAAAAAAATTAAAGTAGAATGAGGAATAGTATTACCGAAAATGAAATAGAAGAAATTGCCTTAGGCTATTTACAAAGTTTAGGCTACAACTACTTAAACGGGTTAATCATTTCACCCGATGGCGAACACCCAGAAAGGCAATATACAGATGTAGTGCTTACTACTCGTTTACGTGATGCTATTGATAAACTAAACCCAAACATTACACAATATGCAAAAGAAGATGCACTTAAAAAAGTATTGCGTACTGAAAGCCCAAATGCTTTAATAAATAATGAAACTTTTCATAAATATTTAACAGACGGAGTAGATGTTGAAATAAGAACAGCCGATGGCATACGTGGGGAAATAGTATATATATTAGATTTTATAAATGTAGAAAACAATGAATTTTTAGCAATCAATCAATTCACCATTATAGATGGCAGCCAAAACAAGCGACCAGATATTATTTTATTTATCAATGGTTTGCCTTTGGTGGTAATAGAATTAAAAAATGCAGTAGATGAAAACGCTACCATAAAATCGGCTTACAACCAATTACAAACATACAAACAAAGTATTCCATCGCTTTTTACATACAACGCATTACTAATAATTAGTGATGGTTGGGATGCATTGTGTGGGACTGTTACAAGTGACTTTGGGAGGTTTATGAGTTGGAAGACAAAAGATGGAAAAACCGAAGCCAGCCATTTAGATATGCAAATGCAGGTAATGTTTAACGGAATGTTAAACAAACAAACACTGTTAGATTTGATTAGCCAGTTTATTGTATATGAAAAAAGTGAAACTAAAACGCTTAAAAAGGTAGCTGCTTATCATCAATATTACGCAGTAAACAAAGCAGTAGAAAGTACCGTAATTGCTAGCAGTAGCAATGGCGACAGACGAGGTGGTGTAATATGGCACACACAAGGCAGTGGCAAAAGTTTGAGTATGGTTTTTTATTCGGGTAAGTTAATTATTGAGCCACGAATGGAAAATCCTACATTGGTTGTACTAACAGATAGAAACGATTTAGACGAGCAATTGCACGAAACTTTTACCAATTGCCAACAACTTTTGAGACAAGAACCTCAAAAGGCAGAAGATAGAAAAGATTTAAGAAAATTATTGAAAGTAGCTTCGGGTGGTATTGTGTTTACTACTATTCAAAAGTTTATGCCAATGAAAACAGACATTGTGCAAAACGAAAACCCATCTATGGTAAGTGAACCAAGTGTGGAATATATAGGAGCAGATATAAAAGCGTTAAGCGAAAGGAAAAATATTGTAGTTGTTGCAGATGAAGCTCATAGAAGCCAATACGACTTCATAGATGGCTTTGCAAAACATTTGAGAGATGCTTTACCAAATGCAACATTCATAGGTTTTACAGGTACGCCAATAGAAAGTACCGACAGAAATACACAAGCAGTTTTTGGTAATTATGTTGACATTTATGATATACAACAAGCCGTAAATGATAGAGCAACTGTGCCTATTTTTTATGAAAGTCGTTTAGCAAAAGTAAATTTTGCCGAAGAAGAGAAAGTAAATTTAGATGAACAGTTTGAAGAATTAACGGAAGGCGAAGAGCTAACCAATCGTCAACAAATGAGAGCCAAATGGACAAGATTAGAAGCAATAGTTGGTAATGAAAACCGTATTACAAAAATTGCCGAAGATTTGGTGTATCACTTTGAACAACGGAGTGGAGTTTTAGAAGGCAAAGCAATGATTGTATGTATGAGCAGAAGAATTTGTGTGGAATTGTATGATGCCATAATAAAAATTCGTCCGTTGTGGCATTCAAATGAAGACGACAAAGGAACAATAAAAGTTATAATGACGGGCAGTAGTAGCGATACTTTGAATATGCAAAACCATATTCGCAGTAAATTAAAACGCAAAGCCATTGGCGACCGTTTAAAAAATCCAAACGATAGTTTAAAATTAGTTATTGTTAGAGATATGTGGCTCACAGGTTTTGACGCACCTTGTTTGCATACCTTGTATGTAGACAAGCCAATGCGAGGGCATAGTTTAATGCAAGCTATTGCAAGAGTAAACAGAGTTTTTACAGAAGGAAAAGACGGTGGTTTGGTGGTAGATTATTTGGGCATTGCACAGGAGTTAAAATTGGCTTTGGCAGAATATACAGCAAGTGGAGGCGAAGGAAAACCAACACTTGACCAAGAATTGGCAGTTGCTAAAATGTTAGAATTGCACGAAGCCATAGACTATCAATTAAGGCATTTTGATTGGAAGAAATATTTTACTTTAAAGCCCGAAGAAAAATTAAAGTATATTTTACTAATTGTAGATTATATTTTTAGTCAAGAAAACGGAGAGCAAAGTTTTACAGAAAATACTAAAAATTTATTGAAAGCATTTGCAATATCTGTGCCACACGATAAAGCAATGGCTATACGTGATGATGTAGCATTATTTCAATCTATAAAAGCACGTTTACAAAAACTGTCTGATAGAAACGAAGGTGGTAAAGGTGGCGAGGAAATGGAAACAGCTATAAAGCAAATTATTTCCGAAGCTATTACTGCCGACAATGTAATTGACATTTTTGATGCCGCAGGTTTGAAAAAACCAAATATTGAAATATTAGATGAACGCTTTTTGCAAGAAATAAAAGACTTGCCTCAAAAGAATTTGGCAGTTGAGTTATTGAAAAAATTACTTAAAGACGAAATTAAAAAACGTACAAAAATTAATTTAGTAGAAAGCAAGAAGTTTTCTGAAATGCTAGAAGATGCTATAAAACGATACCATAACGGAATGATTGAAACAGTTGATTTTTTAGAGAATGTTTTAATTCCATTTGCAGAGCAAATTAAAGAAGCCGACAAACGAGGCGAAAAGCTTGGTTTAGATTATAGAGAATATGCTTTTTACACAGCATTAGAAATAAACAACACTGCAGTTTCTGTACTTGGAGACGACATATTAAAACATATTGCACAAGAACTATTAAAGACAGTTCATAACAGCACTACTATTGATTGGACAATTAAAGAAAGTGTACAATCAGCATTAAGGCGTAACATAAGACGAATTTTAAGACTATACGGTTATCCGCCAGATTTGCAAGAAAAAGCGGTAGACACAGTAATCACACAAGCAAAAATGTTAGCAGAGGACTTTATAAACAACAAGCCGACAGACAAATAAGCCAACGCTATTGGTAGCACATTTGCATTTTTACCAACACACAAAGCCCGTCAAAAAATGCAAAAGAGCTACCAAGCCAACACACACCGACCGTCTCAAACATTGCAAGTGGAATGATTGACGAGAAGAAGAACGAACGGCTTACATTGGGTTTTGCAATATTGGGGCAGAAGCAATACCCATCAGCATTGGTTCGCTATTGGGCTTTGGTTCGGGCAGAAGTTTTTCAA
>JAYSWO010000143.1:0-13362 GCA_043717975.1 Ferruginibacter sp.
AATGGGTCGTTAGATATCATTGTAGCTTATTTTTGTAAAGATAGATAATGTACATTGTAGAACTAAACAGACACAAAGAAAAAATGCAAGAACGGATTTTAAAAATAGCATATCACCCAATATATGCACATCCATTGCCCGAAGGGCATCGTTTTCCAATGTTAAAGTACGAGTTGATACCAGAGCAGCTATTGTATGAAGGCACCATCACAAACGAAAATTTGTTTGAACCCTTGCCTTGTAACAACGAAACCATTTTGTGGACACATGATGCAGCATATCTCGATAAATTATTAAACCAAACACTATCTGCTAAAGAACAGCGGCACATTGGTTTTCCACAAAGCCAGCAACTTACACAAAGAGAATTAATAATAACACAAGGAACCATAGATTGCTGCCATTATGCTTTTCAAAATGGTGTATCTCTAAATGTAGCAGGAGGCACACACCATGCTTTTGCTGAAAGAGGTGAAGGATTTTGCATGCTAAATGACCAAGCCATTGCAAGTAATTATTTATTAGAAAAAGGATTGGCAAAAAAAATATTTATCATAGACGTAGATGTACACCAAGGAAATGGCACAGCAAAGTTGTTTGAAAACGAATCAAGGGTTTTTACTTTTAGCATGCATGGTAAAAATAATTACCCTTTTCATAAAGAAAAAAGTGATATAGATGTTGAATTGCTTGATGGAACTACCAATGATGAGTACTTGCATATTTTAGAAAATGAATTGCCTATCATGATAGATAACGTAAAACCAGATATAGCTTTTGTACTTGCAGGGGTAGATATTTTAGATACAGATAAATTTGGGAAACTACAAATAACAATGGAAGGTTGCAAAGAAAGAGATAGATATATTTTTACATTGCTTAAAGAAAACAATATCCCATGCGTGGTTTCGCTAGGTGGTGGCTATAGTGCTGATGTAAAAATAATTATGGAAGCCCACTGCAATACTTTTAGGCTTGCTAAAACCATTTGGAATTTGTAACTAAAAGAGAGCCCTAAAAAAAAAATTTTATGGCTCTCAGATTTTCACGGGGGTAATATTTCAAACATAAATATATTCAACAAATTTATTAATGATTGTAAATTTATAAAAAATATGTTATAACTTTAATTGATAAATTATAATGTTATATAGTTTTAACCTATAATGACTTTACAACAACTAGAATATATTATTGCATTAGATACCTATCGCCACTTTGGCAAAGCGGCATTGCATTGCAATATTGCCCAACCATCGTTGAGCGTGCAAATACAAAAGCTTGAGGAAGAATTAAAGACATCCATTTTTTCCAGAAACAAAAAGCCTATTACACCCACAGAAACAGGTGTTATCATAATAGACCAAGCACGAAAAATAATGGCCGAAAGTGTTACAATGAGTCAACTGATACAACAACAAAAAAATACAATAGAGGGAAACTTAAAAATTGGCGTGATACCAACCCTTGCTCCTTACTTATTGCCATTGTTTTTGTTAGAGTTCATAAAAAAATACCCAAAAGTTAGTTTAAATGTAAGTGAGCTTACAACCGATAAAATTATAAGGCGCTTAAAAAATGGCATGCTAGATATTGGTATACTGGCTACGCCACTATCACAAAAAGAATTGCAAGAAACATTTTTATTTAATGAAGAGTTTGTGGCATATGTTTCTAAAAAAGAAAAAATATTTTCAAAAAAATATTTGCTACCTGCCGATATTGATGTAAACAAAATGTGGTTGTTAGAAGAAGGACATTGTTTACGTAGTCAAACCATTAATCTTTGTGAGCTACAAAAAATATCATCGGTACAAAAACATTTGGATTTTGAAACAGGCAGTATAGAAACACTTAAAAAATTTGTAGAAAAAAACGAAGGCATTACATTGTTGCCCGAGTTGGCAACAATAGATATGAGTGCAGCCAAAAAAGCCATGCTACGTTATTTTAAAAGCCCTGCCCCTGTAAGAGAAATAAGTATGGTAACCAATAAAGGATTTGTAAAAACTAGATTAGCCAACCTATTAAAAGAAAGCATTTTGAAACATTTGCCACAAGAGGTTAGTAATAAAAAAACAATTAAGAGAATTGATATAGATTAAGGAATTTTAATTGTTCAAAAAAAAATCTATAACAGCAAGTATATTTGCAGTATGATGAACAAACTATCTGGATGGGATGATACCATTGTGGCCTTGGCTACGGCGCCAGGCATAGGCGCTATTGCGGTTATTAGAATTTCGGGTAGTAAAACCTTTGCTATTATTGATACATTGTTTCCGTCAAAAAAAATAGTTGAGCAGCCTACGCATTCGGCACTTGTAGGCATGCTAAAAGATGGGGATAGATTAATTGATGAAGTAGTACTTACTTTATTTAAAGGACCAAAAAGTTTTACAGGAGAAGATACGATAGAAATAAGTTGCCATGGCAGCACATTTATACAACAACAAATTATAGAAGCTTGTGTGAGCAAAGGTGCACGTCTTGCACGTGCGGGAGAGTTTACACAAAGAGCATTTTTAAATGGCAAAATGGATCTTACACAGGCTGAAGCCGTGGCGGATATCATTGCTGCCAATACAGCTGCTTCACAAAAAGCGGCCTTGCATAATATACGTGGAGGCTTTTCACACGAGCTCTCACATATGCGTGAGCAGCTCATCAGTTTTTCTGCACTCATAGAATTGGAATTGGATTTTGCAACAGAAGATGTGGAGTTTGCCGATAGAGAAAAATTTTACAATCTCATAAACGAATTATCAACTTCCGTAAATAAATTGATTGATTCTTTTACTTTGGGAAACGTAATAAAAAATGGTGTAAGCGTGGCCATTATTGGCAAACCAAATGCTGGTAAATCTACCTTGTTAAACATTTTATTAAATGAGGAGCGAGCCATTGTAAGCGATATTGCCGGCACTACAAGAGATACGATTGAAGAAATCATAAACATACAAGGCATTTTATTTAGGCTGATAGATACCGCAGGCATCAGAGAAAACTCCGGCGATATTATTGAAAACTATGGTATAGAAAAAAGCCTTGGCAAAATGCGTAGCGCAGATATTGTACTCTATATTTTTGATGTGAATACTGACAGTGCAACAGATTTGCAAACGCAAATAGATATTTTTGAAACAGAAAATATAAAATACTTGCTTGTAGGAAACAAAGCTGACAAAGGTTTTGAAGAGAATAAATATACTCAAAAAGATATTCAATTTATTTCGGCTAAAAATAATAAAGGGATAGATGAACTTAAAGAAACACTTTTTACGGCTACCGTACATGCAGATACAAATGCTGAAAATAATATTGTAACCAATGCCCGTCATTTAGAATCGCTTAAAAATATTGCCTCCTCTCTCTCTGCCATTAAAGAAGGTTTAGATGCCAATATTTCTGGTGATCTATTGTCATCCGATATTCGTGCAGCTCTTTATCACTTAGGCGAAATAACGGGTGAGGTTACCAATGAAGATAAGTTGGATTTTATATTTTCGAAGTTTTGTATTGGAAAGTAGTCAACTATTATCGCAAACCATTTTTCCTATAAAAACAATTTGACCTACGTGATAAGCATAATGAGCAAGATTTTTGTTAATTGTATCTAATACCTGAATCGACTTCTTATTAATGATTACTTCCTTATTTAAATCACCAACAGTTAAAGTATATAACGTATCAAAAAAACAACTCCACCCTTTCTCCCACTTGTCTACAAGTTCCTGTTTTGTTGTAATGGTATTTTCAAATTCTTCAGCACGGTTTCTCCATTCTTTTTCACCATCTGTAGTTAAAAAATCTGTCCATCGTGATAGCATATTACCACTAAGATGTTTAACAATGGTTGCAATGCTATTGCTATCCTTGTTATACTTCCAAAACAAATTTTCATCGGTAGTTTGCGAAATTGTTTTATCACCAAGTATTTTGTAATACTCCATTTGTTTTTTAACACTTTCTAAATAATCGTTTGTCATATTTTTATTTTTTAGTACACAAATCCGTGTTTTGATAATGAACTTGATTGGAATAATGAGCATTTTACCCAGACAAGCCAAAAAAGATTAAAGCAAATGCCAATAAAATACAAAAGGCGTCAACTTGATTAAAAGGCAGTTTTAATAATTGTATAAAATTGGCTAAAATTGAAAAAAAAGTGCCTAGTAATATACAATATCCTATTTTGAACTTACGTTTTCTGATAGCCCATATTCCAAGAATAAATAGAATAGGAATACCGATGGTTGGTATTAAATCAATTATTTTATTAAACTTAAAAATACTAAAAATGACAGAGGATATAAATCCTATGAACAATATACCATAAACAACTTCTTTTGATAATCGCTTGTTTACACTGAGAGAATAAGCAGCAGTTATTAAATATAGCACTCCTGCTGTTGCTGCTATTTGCTTTAAAAATATATTAAGTAAGCCCATTTCTGAAAATCCTGCATAGCGCAATGCTGCACATAATGTTGCTACAGCTACCAACAAAATAAATGTTCCCCAAAGAATTCTATCTAGTATATCTAGTTTTCTTAAAATAAAAAAAAATGAAAAAAAACCTGCACTGGCCAACAACGTTTCTGAAATTATATGAGAAATATCCATTAAATTTTATTAGTGGTGAATAAAGAAATCAAGGCATTAATGTTTTTAGTTTCCAATCACTGTTCTCTTTTTCATACAATTCCCTTTCGTGAAAGCGAGTTTCATTAAACGATAAAAATTCCATTCGTATTGGTTCTATACAATACCCACCCCAATTTTGAGGCCTAGTTAATGGTTCATTTATATGGGTTAATTCAAGATTTTCATAAGCAGTAATGAGTTCTTCAATATTATAGAGTTCTTCTCCTTGGTTACTTACTATTGAAACAACTTGACTGTTTCTATTTCTTTCAGAAAAATATTGGTCGGCAAGTTGTTGTGAGATGGGTGTTGCGATGCCTTGTATTCTAATTTGCTTTCCAGTTTCTGTCCACCAAAATGTTAGTGCTACTTTTTCAGAATAATTTATTTCTATCCCTTTTCTGGAGGCCAGTGTTCCTGTAATAATAAAACCATCATTCAAAATCTCTTTTAATGAAACAAATCTAGCATTTGGAAAACCATCTAATCCATTGGTTGAAAGACAACAAGCAGAAGGAATTCTATCTTTGCTTAATGCTTGTTGTTGATTATACCATTGTTTAAATATTTGTACTGGATTGTTTTCCATTATTTGGTTATTTGTCTTTTAAAATTAACTAAATGCGTTTCTATTTTGTCTTCGTATATTTCTATTATCCTATACCCAAAATTTGAGTTATCTACTTTAAGTTCAGTGGCATTTTTTACCAATTGAAATGATAAAGATTGTGTAGTAATTTGTTTAATATTTTTATGTTCTTGTTCATCGTTCATATGGTAATGCCCACAAAATACCGTAATATTCTTTTCGTGATTCAATAAAATAACTTTTAGTTGTATTCTATTTTTTAGTGGATACATTTTGTCAACCGCCGTATTTATTGATAAAATAGGATGATGAATAAATAAAATTATTTTCTTGCTACTAGCAAGTTCAACTTGCAACCATTGCAATTGATTATTGCTTATTTCATCTAAAGAAGTATCTAAAAAGATGTATAAGTAATTTTCATCTTCAACTTTATAGTACAACTCTTTCTTATTAAAATCATCGCTAAAATGCTCTTTTACGTATTCGTATCTATCGTGGTTTCCTAAAATTAATTTAGCTGAAAAATGTTTTATGGCATTAAAGAAATAGTTGTGAGCAGATGCTTCTCCAATGTCACCACCAAAAATAATTTCGGCAATTCCTTGTTGCGAAATATCTGCCAAAACAGTTTCAAAATTTTTTCTTGGATCAACATTATTGTCATTGGGAAATTGTTCATCTAAATGTACGTCGGTTAAAAATGCTATTCTTTTCATTTACTTGTACTTTTTAATTCTATAATCATATTAGGTTAATGTATCAGTTCTCTGCAACTAAAGCTCAGTGAATTCTAAAAAGAAATTACTATCTGCGAAAAAGTAAATAATTTTTTCTTTTTCAAATAAAACATTTTTAGATTTTGGGATTATACGCTCTAATTCTTTTAATGAACTTACTTTTATTTCATAACCACATATTCCGAAAAACTGTTGTGTATTAAATATTGATATTATCCTTTTTGCTTTTGCAGCATTCAGCAAACACAATTTACTTTGTCCAATTAATAATGTTTTATAAGGTATGCCTAGAATTGCCCCTTTTTTGCCCTCAAAAAATCCTAACTGCTTATATTTATTTTCGTATTGCTGTAGGCCAGTATCTATCATGTAGGTTGTTTTTAAAGAAAGGGCTTTATTGAAATGAGTAGTGTTGGTCTTGCTATCTTTCCAATTCTTGTTGTTATATTCAATAAAAAACAGTTGATACCCCTTAGGTTCAAGGGTTTTCCATATCCTATTGCTATCAATTTCAAAAGGGATATTTTTCTCCTGTAGAAACCTTATTACATTATCAGTGCTTTTAACTGAAATTGCTAACGAAGAACCACCTTGTCTATTCTTCAAAAAGTTAGCATAATAATTTCCCATAGCCTGCAAACTGTCAACTACTTTAATAAATTCAAGGTATGTACCATCTTGAAATTTTATAAAACAATTTTTAATTCCTAAGTGTTCTTTTCCTTCCTTAATTTTAAAACCTAGGGTTTCCGATAATGTTTTTTTTACACTATCTATATTTTTGACAACAATTGGGATGTGGTCAATAGAAATAAAAGTACTTACACTTGAAATTTGCCCATTTACACTATTACAAAAATAAAATAAAAAAGATAGTAAGATTAAAATTCTCATGGTCGTTTAAATAGTAATGAATTGACTTTAATTTTAACTGGGTGTTTTTATTATTCTAATTTTTAATTATCAACTTATGTCTATCAGTTTTATAATTCTCGCTTCTCTAAAATAAAAAATTGACTTTCCTATTAAGTGTAACTCTTGTCCCTTTTTAAGCCCATTCGGCAAATCAACATTTAAAATAGCAAAATAGTCAATATGTATTTCTGAATTGTTTTCCGTATGATTAAATGATGTAATCGTTTGTGTTCGAGTTGTAAAATAATTTTTCGCTTGTTCTGCCTGTTGTATAAAGGCTGTCAATCCTCTCAAAGACATATTGATCTCATCATGCTGAATATTTTCAAAAATAATATCATTATCAAAATTGGCTACCATTTTGTCAATGTCAAATTGGTTATACCCGTCAATGTAATTTGTAATTATTTCTTCTCTATATTTCATATTTTAAATGCCTTTATGCAATAATGTAAAGTGAATTTTATTTATCCAAAATTCGTCTATGATAATTTATTTGTCCTAAATGATATGTTAAGTGTGTTGTTAAATGCACCAATAAATATTCAGTAGATGTAGATTTATCAAATACAATTACTGGATATTCTTTTAGTAAATCTTCCTCCGTCAATTTTTCTAGAGCACTATTCACAATTAATATCGTTTCGTCTATTTTTTTTACTAATTCAACTTTGGAGATATTCTTTGAGGAAAATTCAAGGTCTCGGTTTCTTACATAGTTGGAGCCTCCAATTTCTTTTCCAATATAAGTATTCAAATTGCCAATTAAATGAAGGCAAAGATTACCTGCTGAGTTAGCTATGTCTTTTTCTACTCTCCAAAGATTGTTTTCATTTACATATAATTCTATCTCACTTTTTAGTCGTGTCAAATCCCTTGTGAATAAGATTTTTAGTGTTTCAATCATAAGTTTAATTTTCTAATTAATCATTTTTATTTCTCTAAAAAATTTCTTAGTTATTTCTTTTCTACAAGCTCCAAAGTCATCTCTATTAAACTTGCGGTCTTGTATAAGCCTAGTTGCAAAAAAGTAAACGCCTGTTTTGGTTTCCAAATAACCGACCCACCAGCCTGTATTTATATTATTTTCTCTTGTCCAACCTGTTTTTGCACTAATATTATATTGGTCGTTTTGCTCAGTTACCATAACTCTCTTAACAATTTCCATATTTCGTTTTGAAAATGGCAAATTACCATCGTATAATTTTTTTAAAAATTCTACTTGGTTTATTGGTGAAATGGCAAAGTCTCCAAAATTCCAAAAGTCTATTTCTTTTTGAGAAAGATATAAGTTCCCATAGTTGCATTTTGAAAGATATTTTTTATAATTATCTCTACCTATTTTCTTAGCCAATTCAATAAACACCCAACCTGCAGATACTTCAAAGGCTTCTTTCACCGTCATATCATGGTATATCTCCGGCCTATAACCATATTTTATAGTATCTGTTGTTCCTATCCATTTTACAATTTCATTTTCGTTTTTTATGATTTTTGTTTCTAAAGCAATAAGTAAATTGATAATTTTGAAAGTAGAAGCTGGTAAAATTTCTTTTTTTATTTCTATTGTATCAGATACTATCCATTGCATTTTTGAATTGTCAAATATTACAATAGAACCTTCAACAATACAAGTGTTAAAATATTTTTTAAATGCTGAATGAATTGAATATTCTTTTGGATTTTTAAAATTGGTAATTGCCTTTTGGTTACAAGAACAAACAAAAACCAATAGAACCGAAATAATTTCGCAATTGATTTTAAAATTTTTCATTGGCTAATTTTTAAGCTTATTCGTTTGTGGTCATCTTTATTGTTTGCAACCACCTTTCAACCAAATTTTCCCAGTCTGCAATAGGAAGTTTATTCCAATTTGGATTGTCAAGAACGGTTCTATTCAAACCAAAAGCGTGTCCCCCTTCAGTATAAATATGATATTCGGCATGTACCTTAGCTTTTTGAAGTGCAATATAATAGACTAAAGAGTTTTGGATTGGGTCAATAGGGTCATTTCCTGCTTGTAATATAAATGAAGGAGGCGTGTTGCCGTCAACAGGAAGTTTTTTGTTCAGTTCGTAAGGGTTACTTGTATGATTAGTCATATGGCCCGGAAACATTACGATTCCAAAATCCGGTCGGCAATTTGTTTTGTCTATATCGTCGGTTAAGGAATATGCTCGTTTTCTATAGTTTGTGCTTACATCTGCAACTAAATGTCCACCTGCCGAAAATCCCATGACACCAATTTTATTTGGGTTAATGTTCCATAGTTTAGCTTGTGCACGAACCAAACCCATTGCTCTTTGTGCATCTTGTAAAGCAAGTGGCTTAATCGGGTCTTTTTCGCAATGGCAATCTTTGTAATAGTGCGGTCCTGAATCAGGTACTCTGTATTTTAATAATATTCCTGTCACACCAATTGAAGCTAACCATTCACAAATTTCAGAACCTTCCAATTCAACGGCAACTTTGGTATATCCACCACCTGGAAATACAAGTACAGCGGCACCAGTATTTTCTTTCACGGGTGAGAATATTTTGATAGTTGGATTAGAAACATTTTTAACGATTCCGTCACTATAAGTTTCTTCTCCTGTGATAAGTGCAGCGTCAGGTATTGAGCTTGTCCAAATAGGTATTTCTTTACTTACTGTGAATGATTTTATGCCTGCTGTTGGTGTTGTATTGTCTTTTGGAGATGGATTATTTTGATTACAAGAAGTAACGCCTAAACCAATCAATAATATTATAAAGGCTACTTTTAAAAATTTCATAAAACAATTTACTTATTATTTTACTGTAAAAGCTTTACACATCCTTTTTTCTGTTATTCAAAATAATGATAGTTGCAATTTAAATAAACAGAATAGTCAAAGAAATAAAGACAAATCTGTTTTCTTGAAATAAATACCAACGTACTAAAACAGAAATTGTACGAACAATAGAATGAAACAATCCTACCCAATGGTCAATAATCCAACTTAAAAGTAGCTGAATAATAGTGTACTTAAAAATAGAACAAATAATATACTCCCAAAGAATTTTTTTTCAAATACATAGAAAGAAAATTAGATTTAAAAAAATTTCATTCAAACGATATTTTTTGTAAATCTTGCTGCTTCATCTTTCACCCTACCAGAACTTTCTGAGAACTTCAAATATTACTAAGTTTTACCATTCAACACTATTATTTCGCCATTTATCCACTAATTTTAGTACTATGCATTGTAAAGTACTTAGCTTTGTTCAATATTACAATTAACCATAGTACTAAATATAATAATCATGACAAATAAAAATTTTACAATCGTAGCATTATCAAAAATATTATTGATAATCATTTGTTTAACTAGCAGCTTTGCTGTAAAAGCACAAAACATCATTACAAAAGGAAGTTTGACAGCAGCAAGCAAACCATTAGAAATGGCAACCATTTCAGTTTCCAACCCTGAAAAAAAGCAACTCGTAAAAACAGCCGTAAGCGATTCGCTAGGAAACTGGCAATTGGAACTTAAAGTACCTGGCAGTTACGAATTTGAATTTAGCCGAGTAGGTTTTCAAGCAAAAACGGTATTGGTAAAACTTACCACAGAGGGCAAAAATTTTGAAACCATAGACCTTTTGCCAAATATTGGTACAAATAAAGAAGTGGTAGTAACTAGCAAAAAGCCAATGATAGAAGTAAAGGCTGGTAAAATGATTGTGAATGTAGATGCTTCGCCATCCAATGCAGGTGCAACCGTATTAGATGTTTTAGAAAAAAGCCCTGGCATCAGTATCGACAAAGATGGCAACATATCCCTAAAAGGTAAGCAAGGTGTGGTGGTTATGATAGACAAACGCCCAACTTACTTAAGCGCACAAGATCTTACCAATATGCTAAGGAGCATGCCGGCCGGACAGTTGGAGCAAATTGAAATTATTTCTCAACCTGGCAGTAGTTTTGATGCCGCTGGTAACTCAGGTGTTATCAATTTAAAAATGAAAAAGAATAAAACCAAAGGCTCTAATGGAAGTGTAACAGCAGGGCTTACTCAAGGTTTTTATTTGCGCAACAATCAAGGTTTTACCTACAATTACAAAAATAAAAAAGTAAATATTTTTACCAACTTTAGCCACGACTTTAATACACGTACCCAAGAGCTTACGGTAGAGCGTATGTTTGTAGATCCTATTACCAAAAGCCCATTAACAAGATTTTTTCAAGATGCTGATCAGAAAAGAAACCACGATTATACTTATGGAAAAGTAGGTGTAGATTATCAAGTAGATAGCAATAATATTATAGGGTTTGTACTAGAAGCTGGGCATGGTAAAGGCAAAGAAAATTGGATAAACAACAGTGATATTTTTAATAACAACAATGTGGTATTAAGCAATTCTATCAATACCCAACTCTCTTCTAACAATAACAAAAACGTTTCTATAAATTTAAATTGGAGAAAAACAATTTCAAAATCAGCTTCACTATTTACTGATGTTGATATTATAGCATATGATAATTTTAGAAACCAACAGTTGAATACATCTTTTTATGACAATGGTGGGCAGCCTACAGGTATAAATGATATACAAAAGGGCGACTTGCCAAGTAAGATAAATATTTATCTAGCTAAAATAGATTATGAAAAAACATTTAAAAATGGCCATAAACTAGAAGCAGGTGCTAAAACGAGTTATGTAAATACAAAAAATAATGCTGGGTATTTCTTATTAAAAAATAACGATTGGACAATAGACAAGCTAAGAACAAATAATTTCGCTTACACCGAAAACATAAATGCAGCTTATGTTTCATACAATTTTACCAAAGGCAAAAAATGGGAATTTAATACTGGCTTACGTGCAGAACAAACCGTGAGTAAGGGCATTCAAAAAATAAATGATAGTTCTTTTACTAAAAACTATGTAAATGTTTTTCCTACATTGTTTGCAAGCTATAAAATAAACGAAAAGCAAAATCTATCTATGAGTTTTGGTAGAAGGGTACAAAGACCCGATTATGAAGATTTAAATCCATTTAGATTTTACCTTGACCAATACACATACGAATTGGGTAATGTATTCTTACAACCACATTTTGCTTACAATACCGAAGTAAATTATAGTATGCTTGGTGGTGCTCTAAACCATACCATTGGATACTCATTTACCAATAAAGCCATGACAGATATTTTGGAGCAAAACGAGCTTACCAACGAAACCTACATGACTAAGAAAAACATAGCCAATAAAAAAAGTATTAACTATGCCATTTTATTTAATGCGCCCATTACAAAATGGTACACTACCAGTATTTATGCCGAAACAAACCATGGCACAATAAGTGGAAACATAAATGGGGTAAATGAAAAAATAACCATTAACAATTATATGTTCAACCTTAACAACCAATTTAAAATAAATAAAACAATAAAGGCTGATGTAGGTGGTTTTTTCAGACCGAGAGGCAATGAAGATTTAATATTGATAAACTCAATGGTAGCAGTAAATGCAGGCGTAAGCAAAACAATGCTCAAAGGCAATGGCACATTAAAATTAAGCTTTAGAGATATTTTTAATACACAACAATTTACGGCTACCATAAAATATGGCACAGTAGATACTCGCATACAACAATGGAATGATAGACAAACTATGGGACTAAGTTTTACCTATCGTTTTAGCAAAGGCATAAAATTTCAATCAGCAAAAAAGAAAGAAAAAAGTGATAATGAAAAAATTAGGGTAAAGTAGTTTATTTTATGATCTCAAAAAGAGCCGCATTATTGCGGCTTTTTTATTAAAAAATTCTACCCTTACAAATAATCTTTTAAAATAACTTACAAAAGGATAAAAGATAAACCAACAAACAGAAACTCTTCTATACTTACTAGAATAATAATGCCAATACAGAACAATGATATTCATCCAAATACTACAAATCCCTTTGCTGCATTATGTTTCAAAGCTTACGCCAATTACATTTATATTAAAAATACCATTACCATAGTTAGAAAAAACACTACAATTATATAGTGGCTCCAGATGGCCATTTTGCTCAAAATAAATCAAAGTTGACACAACTTTATGTAAAGTTTAGCGTCTTGTACAAAACGAATCGTTTTTAATCCGATAATAAAACCAATAATGAATAGAATAATCAAAAATTCTTTAAGAAACCTTTTTTGCATTTTTTGCATAATGCTAACCGTCTCTTTTTCTAAATCAGAAATTTCTATTGCAGTTGTTTTACCTGAAATGAGCGCTTCAACGGAACCAATAAAAGTTTGTAAGAATAATACTGTTAATACTACATTGTACGATAGTAATACAAGCCAAAAAAATGAAAACAAGATTTACGACTACAAAAAGACAAAAACCACATTTCCAAAAAAGAAAAAGAAGATAATTAGACAACCAGATTTTGAAGTAAAAGTGCTACCACAAGGAAATTATACAGCACAAATAGATAATGATAGCAATATTATT
>JAYSWO010000144.1:0-5213 GCA_043717975.1 Ferruginibacter sp.
ATATTGCAATCCTTTTTTATAGCAAGCAGATAATGGCTAAAGCCGAAATACATTTTGGGCTAAAGCCCATACCCATTATATCTTCCTTCTCCGCCCTGAAGGGCGGAGCTATTCAAAATTTTATACTATTCAATAATTTGTTTCGACAATTTTATCTATTAAATAATCCATTGTATAATCTATTGCATAATAAAAGCTGGAAAAAGATTCGCTGCTGAAACTAGCCCTGATAGGAGCGGCACCGAGCGTAGCGAAGGTACAGCGGATAGCAGGGATACAAATGTATAATAAAGATTTTCTGCTCAAGCTCCAAAAAAAGACATGAGATTTTAGATTTTAGACACAAGACTTTTATCGTTATTTTTACATCATCAAAAATAAAATTATGGCTTTAATACTTCCGGTAAAAGGTGTTTCTCCAAAAATGGGCAATGAATGTTTTTTAGCACCAAACGCAACGGTGGTGGGGGACGTGGAGATGGGTAATGATTGTAGTGTATGGTTTAATGCAGTAATACGTGGCGATGTAAATAGCATTCGCATGGGCAACAAAGTGAATGTGCAAGATGGTGCGGTGATACATTGTACGTATGAAAAAACGAAAGTGTTTATTGGTAATAATGTGAGCATTGGCCACAACGCCATCGTACATGGTTGTATACTTGCAGATAATGTACTCGTAGGTATGGGTGCTATTGTGATGGATAATGTGCATGTAGGAAGCAACTCTATCATAGCTGCTGGTGCGGTAGTGTTGGAAAACACGATTGTAGAATCTGGTTGTATTTATGCGGGTGTACCTGCAAAAAAAGTAAAAGAAATAAGCCAAGAATTAATTAGTGGAGAGATACATAGAATTGCCAATAATTATTTGATGTATAGTGGATGGTTTAAGAGCCCCCTAAATCCCCCAGAAGGGGACTTGTAAACTCCAAGAAAATTTGAATAAACTTTAAAGCATTGAGGTGTGGCTTCTCTCTTGCCTGTCCCGCTTATTTTGCGGGAGAGAGGCGGGGGAGAGGTTTTACAAGCTGAAACGCCTTGATTGTGCTTCATTGGCGACGCTCCATTCGACAGTATATCTTTTTTCATCTTTTATTATGCAATGCAATTTTTATGTGTATTTTTCGTTTTTGTTATAGTTACTACCAAATTATTACATTTGCCATATGAAAAAATTACTCTTACCACTAACTGTTATTGTTTTATTGAGTAGTTGCGCCATTTTTCAGAAAAAAGAAAAGTATGGTTGCCCTGGCGATGCTACAGGAAAAAGCCAAGACCAAATAAGAGATGAAGGGGCTAAGAAAAAGTATAAGGGAGGGAAGAAATTCTAATGCCTCCTAAATCCCCCACAGGGGGACTTTAGCTCTCTAATAATTTATGGGATGTAATATTTAAATCAACTAACCAACCAATAACCAATCAACTGTTGATTAATAACTCACATCTTCAATACTATCTTTAATAGCCAAATAACTTAGGTATCTTTCTTCAGAAATCACCCCATCATTTACGGCCGCTTTTACTGCACAGCCGGGTTCGTTTAAGTGTACACAATTATTAAATTTGCAATCATTCATCACAGCACGCATTTCAGGAAAATATTGTGCTAGCTCGTGCTTCGGTACATCTACAATGCCCATTTCTCTTATGCCAGGTGTGTCAATAATACTTCCGCCAAAAGGAAGGTCAAACATTTCTGCAAAAGTAGTGCTGTGCATACCTTTACCGCTCCAGTCACTTACAGCTAGGGTTTTGAGCGTAAGGTCGGGAAAAATATAATTTATAAAAGTAGACTTGCCTACCCCCGAGTGACCACTAAGTAAGGTAATTTTATTTGCCAATAAATCCTTTACTGCCTCTGTGCCTTCATCTTTTTCTATACTCATGAGCATAATTTTATACCCAATGGCTTCGTAGTTTTTTTTGGCTAATGCAAATTTTGTGATTTCTTTTTCTGTGTGTAAATCGGCTTTATTAAAAACAATAATGGCTGGCACTTTGTATGCTTCTGATGTTACTAGAAAACGATCTATAAAACCAAAAGATGTTTTGGGGTCTTTGAGTGTAGCAAAAAGTAATGTTTGGTCTAAGTTAGAAGCTACAATATGATGCTTGTTTTTATTGTGTGGCGATACTCGGTTTATATAATTTCTTCGGTCATAAATTTTAGAAATAACCAAACTGTCTGCTTCTGCATCTGCATCTACTTCTACTATATCACCTACTGCTATTGGGTTTGTGGAGGTAATGCCTTTTATTTTTAGTTTGCCTTTTATGCGTGCGTTTATAAACTCGCCTTCGGCATTTTTTAAAATATACCAACTACCTGTGCTCCTATAAACTGTTGCCTGCATGGGTGCAAGATAAGTTTTTTGATACAAAATCACAAAGTCATGTCTTAGGGAATAGTAAGGTATTTGCTTCTTTGCAATCTCTGTTTCTTTGCGTGAAACAACTATGGAAACTTTCTATACACCAAATACCGCAACAAAATTTCTATCAATAAAAAAAATGCAGCGCCAATAGCAAAGGGAAGAAATTTATCGGTAAATTTTGTAGTGCTTGTAATTTCTACTTTCGATTTTTCTAATTCGTCAATGGTGGCATAAATGCTGGCAAGCCCTTCATTATCTTTTGCACGAAAATATTTTCCACCGCTTTCGGTAGCTATTTGTTTTAGTAATTTTTCATCTATAGACACTTTCATGCTTCTCATTTCTATGCCAAAGGGAGTTTGTACGGGCTGCATTGTATTACCATCGGTACCTACACCAATAGTATATACTCGTATGCCAAATGATTTGGCAATTTCTTTTCCGGTACTTGGGTCTATTAATCCACCATTGTTTTCACCATCTGTAAGCAGTACAGCAATTTTAGATTTCGTTTTGCTGCTGCGCAATCTGTCCACACCTGTGCCAAGTCCATCACCAATGGCTGTGCCATCTGTAAGCAAGCCGCTGTGTATATTTTCTATAGCTGAAATTAGAATGCCATGGTCTGCGGTGAGTGGGCATTGCGTAAAACTTTCTCCTGCAAAAATGACCACACCAATTCTATCCGATGTTCTTTTGTTTACAAAATCGATGGCTACTTTTTTTGCAGCTTCTAATCTGTTGGGGGTAAGATCTTGCGCTGTCATACTACCGCTCACATCTATACAAAGCATAATGTCTATTCCTTCGCCTTCTCTGTTTTGTTCTTCATTTTTTGTTTGTGGGTTTGCCAATGCCACAATAATAAAACCCAATGCCAATAGCCTGCAAACAAATGGTAGGTGACGCATAGCTGCTTTTGAAGACGATAAGCCTTTTGCTGCAGTTGTAGAAACTTGTATAGATGCGCTCCTGCTATTATTTGTTTTTATATACCAAAAAATTAAGAATGGCAATAGCAACAACAAACCAAAAAGATACGGTTGAGAGAATGTAATATTTGTAAAATAATCGAAAAGCAAAATTTAATTTTTTGTGTGACGTAATTTTTCTATTTCTTCAATGGTATTTTTTAAATAATTTAATGCCAATTCATTTTCTGTAAATGAGGGATGATACTTGGCAAACTTAGCTGCATCGCCTGTTTGCAAGGCTTCTCCTGTTTGTAAAGCTGTTTCAGCATGTAACTGATGCGATTTTAATTTTGTAAGAATTTCTTCTGTGGTTTTGTTTAATACATTTTGCCTAGATGCTTTGCTGTAATATATTTTTAAAACATCAGCCAATTTTGTGTGGTATTCTTTTATTGGCATTTCGCCGCCTTCGTTTGCCTTGCGAAGTTGCTCCAATGCTTGCATGGCTTCTTAAAATGCATTTTGATTGTGTAACGCTGGCAATTGTTTTTTATTTCTTCTTACATATCTAATAAGAAAAAATAAGAATACTAGAAACGCCAATACAGCTGCACCAATAATTACCCATAGCCAATTAAAATATTCTACTTCTAGTATTGTTTTTATATCTCTCGGGTTACCTTCTTTATCTATGGGCATATAGCCCACATTTATTAAAATTGAATCTGTACTTAAATTTTGTGATACAGTATTTAAATGATTAATACGAAATGGAAAAGATGGAAATGCAAATGAACCCGAATCGAAACTGGTGAAAATAATTTTTTGTTGCCAAGCATATTTACCATTAGTATTATTAACGATACCTCCAGTTTTTTCAATAATATCAAAATGTTCCAACGAATCTGGAATAGTAATGTCAATTTTATAATCTGCGGAGGGCAAATCTATATTGAGGTTGTAGGTAATTTGTTCGCCAATAAGAATATCTCTTTTATCAACAGTGGTACTAATGGCTTGCGCAAAACAAAAAAAGTGTGCAAGCGTAAAAGCCAATGATATCAAGCTTCTTCGTAAATATATCGTGTAAATGGGTTTCATTTTTTGCTGGCTACTTTCTCTTTAAAAAGAATTTTTGTAAAATCTTTACATAATCATCGTCTGTGCGTACGTGCAATAATTCAGCTCCTGCTTTTGTAAAATATCTTTTAGCGGTATCTGTTTGCTCAAAAAAATATTGCTGATAATTATGTCTCACCAATGCATCATCACTATCAATCCATTTTACTTTTTGTGTTTCTGCATCTTTTAATTGTAGTAAACCTGCTTCGGGTAATTGCATATCCATTTTATCATATACTTTTATACCTATTACATCATGTTTTCGTCCAATTACTTTCAAATCGTTTTCATAACCCGTAGCTAAAAAATCGCTCAGTATAAATGCAATACTTTTTTGCCTGGTGGTGTTGTTAAAATATTTTATGGCTTCATCTATATCTGTACCGTTAGAGGTGGGTTCTATCGATAATAATTCTCTCACAATAAACAATGCATGTGCTCTGCCTTTTTTTGGAGGAATATATTTTTCTACTTTATCGCTAAAAAATATTACACCTACTTTATCATTATTACTCACGGCGCTAAAAGCAATAACGGCAGCCATTTCTATTATCAAATCTTTTTTTCGTTTTCCTACAGTGCCAAATAAGTTACTGGTACTAGTATCCACCATAAGCATAAGTGTAAGTTCTCTTTCTTCTTCAAATAATTTTGAAAACGGTGTAGAAAATCGTGCACTTACATTCCAATCTATAAATCGTACATCATCGCCGGCACTGTATTCACGCACTTCTCTAAAGCTCATACCCTTGCCTTTAAATGCAGAGTGGTACTCACCGGTAAAGAGATGTGTGGT
>JAYSWO010000145.1:0-2066 GCA_043717975.1 Ferruginibacter sp.
TGCTCATCTTTTTCATAACCCCAATATTCTGTTCTTGTTTTTTTATGTAATACTTCTGCAAATGCTTCTGCAAAACGGTCTGCCAATGCTTGCAAAATTATTTTGTTGTAATCATCTTGTGCATCATCAAATTTTTTGATGTGGGGTTCTATGCCTTCAATCGTAACCGAGAATGCTCCCATAAAATCCTTCCCCGTTTCTTTCGGCTTTATGAAGTCAGATAGTGATAAATTCGGTTGTCCTTCTGCCTTCTTTATCTGTTGTCTCAAAAATTCCAACTCAATATTTTCGTTAATCAAAACAGTGTCTGCATCCGTTCTCTCAGCTTCCCAAAAACCAATTACCCCCTTTGCATTCAACCATTTTTCGTCTATAATTTGTTTCAACAAAACTTTTGCATCGTTGTACAATTCTGTAGCTTGTTTTCCTACCACTTCATCCGTTAATATTTGAGGAAACTTACCGTGCAACTCCCATGCTATAAAAAAGGGTTGCCAATCTATATACTCCGCTATTTCTGCTAAATCGTAGGTGTTGAACATTTTTGTTCCTGTAAATGTTGGTGGCACGGGTGTGTAATTTTCCCAATCTATTTTTGCACCATTGTTTTTTGCATCAGCGTATTTTTGATATTGCTTAGCCGTGCGCTTGTTGGCAAAATCTGTTTTAAGTATTTCGTACTCCGTTTTTATATTGCCTAAAAATTCAGGTTTCGTTTCTTTATTAAGTAAGCTGCCTGCTACCGTTACGCTGCGGCTCGCATCTAACACATGCACCACGCCATGCTCATACTCAGGCGCAATCTTCACCGCAGTATGCATACGGCTTGTGGTAGCCCCACCAATCAATAATGGGATATCCATTTTCAACCTCGTCATTTCTTTTCCAATATGTACCATTTCGTCAAGCGATGGCGTTATCAATCCGCTCAAACCAATAATGTCCACATTGTGTTTTTTAGCCTCGCTCAATATTTTATCTGCTGAAACCATCACACCCAAATCAATAATATCATAACCATTACAACCCAACACTACGCCCACAATATTTTTTCCAATATCATGCACATCACCTTTTACCGTAGCCAATAATATTTTTGCTGCTCCGGCACTTTCTTCGTTCACTGTACCTGCTGCTAAATGCGCATTTTTTCTATCTTCTTTTTCTTGCTCAATAAATGGTGTAAGAACCGCTACAGCTTTCTTCATCACCCTTGCACTTTTTACCACCTGTGGCAAAAACATTTTTCCGGCACCAAACAAATCGCCCACTATATTCATACCATCCATCAGCGGGCCTTCTATCACTTCCAGCGGACGAGGATATTTCAACCTAGCTTCTTCTGTATCTGCATCTATATAATCTGTAATGCCATTTACAAGTGAGTGTGCTAGTCTTTTTTCTACTGCTTCATCTCTCCACTTTTCATCTTTTACAATTTCTTTTCCTTTGGCTTTTACCGTTTCTGCAAAATTTATAAGCGCTTCCGTAGCTTCGTTGTTGTCATTATTTTTATTAAGCAATACATCTTCGCACAATTGTTTTAGTTTCGGTTCTATATCATCGTAAATAACCAACTGCCCTGCGTTTACAATGCCCATATCCATGCCCGCTTGTATGGCATGATACAAAAACACACTGTGTATCGCCTCTCGTACATGGTCGTTTCCTCTAAAAGAAAAGGATACATTACTCACACCGCCACTCACTTTTACCAAAGGCATCAATCTTTTTATTTCTCTTGTACCTTCTATAAAGTCAACTGCATAATTATTGTGTTCTTCAATACCTGTAGCTACCGCAAAAATATTTGGATCAAAAATGATTTCTTGTGGTGCATAGCCTACTTGCTCCGTTAAAATTTTATACGCCCTGTGGCAAATTTCTACTTTGCGTTCTTTGGTATCTGCTTGTCCTTTTTCATCAAAAGCCATTACAATTATAGCCGCACCATAACTTCTACAAATAAAAGCTTGCTCTATAAATTTCTCCTCGCCTTCCTTCATCGAAATAGAATTCACAATACATTTTCCTTGCACACATTTTAGCCCTGCTTCTATAATTTC
>JAYSWO010000146.1:0-2065 GCA_043717975.1 Ferruginibacter sp.
ACGTGTATGCTCGGGTAGCATTTCTATATGCCCAATTACTTGTAAGCGGATATTGTTTTTATTGAGGGTTGGTACTTCTTTCTTTATGGTATCTACCAATAATTCCATTAGTCCATTTACTTCGTAAGCAGGGCGGCTCCAATTTTCAGTACTAAAGGTATATAGTGTAAGGTATTCAATGCCTAATTCTGCGGCACCTTCTACAATATCACGAACACTTTCTACTCCACTCAAATGCCCAAACAGCCTATCTTTTCCTTGCTCTTGCGCCCAGCGACCATTACCATCCATTATGATAGCAATATGCTTTGGTAAAAGAGAAATGTTGATATGTTGTTTTAATAATAAATCGCTCATAAAAAACGGAAAAGCAATAATGGCTTATACGGGGCGCAAAAGTAACAATATTTGGGTTAAAGTAAACATAAAAACGGCAGTAAGTAACTACTGCCGTATTATTTAATAAATATTTTTGTAAAATTAATTTGCAGATGGGCAGCGATAAGAGCTAAGATTGAACGAGATACCCATTTCTGCAATTATATATTGGTCTTTTTGCTTACTAAAACCTCTTTGCTGCCCAGCTTTAAAACCATCGTATTTTCCACTTATTTCGTAACTTCTATCTTGCAAAAGCTGTGTTTCAGAAAAAGTTCCATTTGGCCCAGGTTGAAAAGCATTGATGCCAGCATAAGTTGTACTTACATCATCTAAATAATCTGTATTAGTAAACCGATGAGCCACTTCAAACGAAATATTGATTTTTTCTGTAAGGTTGTATTTTATACCTACACCAAATGGCACTACAATTGCCGTGGTTGAGTAAGGTGTTTTTCCTGTACCTGCTATTGTTTGCCCTTCGGTACCAAGTGGACGAAGTAAATATTTTACTCCATCGAGATATGCGTAAGGGTCAAAATTCATAACGCCTACACCCAATGTGACATATGGTGTAAAATTATGCGTTGGATCTTCCGGTACAAATTTGAAGAAATTAAAATCGCCTTGCAGGGCTACTTCATATATATTAGTATTAAAACTAAGGTTTCTTAAACGTTGAAATTCATTTTTACTGTAAGTATCGCTATAACCCAATTGTGCAAAATGCCCAGATATTCTTACGGCTATATAATTGCCAAATTGTTTACGAAAAAAAACGCCCACTGCGGGTTTTGGTCTGTTAAAGGCTGCTCTTGTATTTAAATCGCCAAAATAATGTGCTCCGCCAATGGTGGCTCCAAACTCGCCAGTATGCACTGTTTCCCAATTCATTTGAGCATTGGCTGCTGTTGAAATAAAAAATACAACTACAATAATAAGGATGATACGATTCACTGTACTGGTTTAAAAGTTATTGCTTGATATATAGCAAAACGCTATTATAGCAGATTAATTGTGTGCAAAATACAGAATTGTTTTTACTAATTATGCTTCTAAATATTTTTATATGGCACAATTTAACAGATTTAACAAATGGCTATCCTTTTGCCTTTTCCAACCTTAAACCTACGCTCATAATGTGTTGCAGCGGATTTTCTCTCATTATTTGACCAATACTAAAGTTGTAATCGCTCTTTTTTAGCGGTAAACGTGCTATCAATTTTCTAACTTCCCAGATATCGTTCATACCTGTACCTTCCCAACCTTGCGCATCCGAACCTAAAGAAAGGTTTAGTTTTTGCATATTTACACTATCGCCAGATTGTTGTAATGCAACATTGAGCCAAATGTTATTATACTGGTATGCGTCTGTATGCCTTATGACTACATATACATTATAGAGCGATGTGGTATCGGTAATATTAAAAGTGCCTGTGGCATTAAAATTATTTTGCCATTTTATATTTGGAATTGGCGTATTTTTTTCAAACAGTTCTATTTGAGTGCATGCGCTCAATACGGCAGCCGACAACAAAAAAACGAATGTATATTTCATCCAATATTTTTTCATACAAATGCTCATCCTACTTTTTTACTTTATATACTTTTCTACTTTATTTATTTTCACCAAGCTTCTACAAAACATTTAGCACTTGTTCTTTTGCTTTTTCCAATTCGTCTTTCA
>JAYSWO010000147.1:0-5185 GCA_043717975.1 Ferruginibacter sp.
TCTAATTTCTAATTTCTATCTTCGCAAAAATTTAATCTATGCTACCAAAGTACAAACGTATTCTTCTTAAGCTTTCGGGCGAGTCTTTAATGGGTGATAAAAACTTTGGACTAGATTCTACAGTAATTGCACAATACGCACAAGAAATAAAGCAAATAACAGATATGGGGGTGCAAGTAGCCATTGTAATTGGCGGTGGTAATATTTACCGTGGTATGAACGAAGCTGAAACAGGGATAGAACGTGCACAGGGAGATTATATGGGCATGCTTGCTACGGTTATAAATGGTATGGCATTGCAAAGTGGTTTGGAAAAAGCAGGCGTAGTAACCCGTTTGCAAAGTGCTATAAAAATGGAGCAAATAGCCGAGCCTTACATACGTAGGCGTGCTATGAGGCATTTAGAAAAAGGGCGTGTGGTTATTTTTGGTGCAGGTACTGGTAATCCATATTTTACAACCGATACTGCGGGTTCATTAAGAGCTGTAGAAATAAAAGCAGATGTAATTCTTAAAGGTACAAGGGTAGATGGTATTTATACTGCTGATCCTGAAAAGGATCCAACGGCAACAAAATATGGTCATATTACTTTTGCAGAATGCATTACTCAAAATCTGAAAATAATGGACATGACTGCATTTACACTTTGCATGGAAAATAATTTACCCATTGTTGTTTTTGATATGAATAAGCCAGGTAATTTAATGAGTGTGGTTATTGGTGAAAAGACAGGTACCTTGGTGAGATAACAATCATTAAAAAATTTATAAAGCAAAGGCGCAAGAAATCAATCTTGCGCCTTTGCTTTATCGGTTATTGAACATATCGTCCCATAAGAAATTTTCGTAAAATATTATAAATCCTTGCGTATACCAAAACGCAAACCTGCTGTGTGAAATTTTTGGCTAAATGTTATTTCTGACTTTGTCATTGGGGATAAACTATATCGTATGTAAGGCTCAGCCATTATATGCAGTTTTTCATTTAGCTTATAATACACAGATACACTACCCAAAAAACTTACACCAACATTTGATTTATACTGATACTTAGAATTAGCTTTAGCAGAAGAAAGATCAACGACATTTCCACTTGGATCCACAGCAAAACCTGTTTGTTTGCTACTAATATTTACCATGGCACCTGCACTTACATTGGTATGTAATTTTCCATTTCCAAATTCAAAACCTGCTTGTAATGGTATATCAATGGTTCTGTAAACATTGTTGCTTTTTTTATACTGTACAGTAGCAGTAGTATAGTTGGCAATGGTATCTCCAATACTATTTACTTGTACAAATCGCTCTAACACAAATCCGTTAAACGCAATAAAGCGTTCGTTTATTTGACTGTAATTTAAACCTGCTCGAAAGCTGATGCCGCTACCCAAAACCTTTGTGTAGCGTACACCTGCGCTAAAAGCGTAATGGATGCCAGTACTTGCTTTTCTTTGTGCAATATAAGTATTGCCTGTATCTGCATAACTTTTAAATATATAATCTGGCCCACCATATATTTCAATATATTTTTTATTGCCTGCAGCATTTTCTTCTGCTTCAGGGCAAGGTACAAAGGCTATGAAGAGTAGTTTTTTTGTATTGACTATAGGGGTAAATAAGCGATTTTGATTAATTAATTCAGCACTGGTAAGCGTAGCTACCAGTGGGTTGTTTGTATTTTCTTGCGCCTCACTTTTTGATATACTTACTGTGGTATTGCCATTAAAATATTTATTATTTTTTATATTATTTACTAAGGCATTTTCATCACTTGGTTTCAGTGTTTGTGATGAAGTGTAATTCTTTAAATTTTCTGAAGTGAGATTATTTTTATGTATGGTATTTGTTAAAGTTGATGCTACGTTTTCATTTAATTGTAGCTGTTCTGTACTTTTCAAATTTTTTGTATCCTTATGTAAAATTGTTGTACCAGCCTGCTCGCTCGCCATATTATTTTCTTTCGGAATATTTATTGTTGGCAACGTGTTTTTTTCTTTGTTTAGGGAAACTTCTTTTGAGGAAGTATTATTATTGCGCATTCCATAATAGCCAACTCCAATGCAAGAAAGCATTACTAACAAAATTGCTGCTACTTTTCCAATGGTAGAAAACCAAAAACCTACCGGCTTTTGTTTCTCTTTTTGGCGAGCAATGTTTTCCCAAATGTGCGCACCAACTTCAGGCCGATAGCCATCGAATTGCTTTTGCACAAAATCATCAAATAATTTATTTTTCATTTCTAATTCTTTTTATCTATGATTCTTTATCATAAACATTTTACCATTTTTAAACAGCAACTCGTTGCATTTGCAACACTTCTTTCTGCAAAAGATTTCTTGCCTTTACCAATTGGCTCCTGCTTGTGCCAGGTTGTATGCCTAGCATATCAGCTATTTCATCATGCTGATAACCTTCTATTACATACAAATTAAAAACCAACCTATACCCATCAGGCAATCTATTTATAATTAACAATAAATCTTTTTCTGTAAGGTGGTTAAAAGAAGGCACATCATTTACATCAATATCTGTACTTTCTCTTATTTCTTCTACAGAAATTTCTTTTGAGTAACGACTCAATGTGTATTTTTTTAAGGCAGTATTTACAACCACCCTTCTCATCCATCCTTCAAAAGAACCATCTCCTTTAAATTGAGTTATTTTGTTGAAAATTTTTATAAAGGCATCTTGCAGAATATCTTCCGCATCTTCTTTATTACGGGCATAACGGTTACATACCCCCAAAAGAGAGCTTGCATAACGGTTGAAAAGACTTCTTTGGCATGTAGCGTCTTCTCTTATGCAACCTTTTATAAGTTCGGTATCGGTCAATATTCTTGGGTTGATAACCTCATATTTACATATAAGATTCGTTTTTGGTAATAAATGCTGCCCGCATATAAATATACAATTATTCTTAGTTTTGTTAATAACCAAAATGTTAAATAACCTTTGTACCTATGGATTACGAAAAAAAGATACAATTATTGCTTTCAGAAAACGAATTTTTGCAAGAGCAATTGGAAGATTTGAATAATGAAATTCGCAAAAAAGAGGAAGAGATTTCTTTGTTAGGAGATGGTGCAGAAAGCGAAGCATCTCTTAGAAGCAGAATTGAGAACAATCTTGTAGAAATAGCACAGTTAAAATACAATAGTGATGAAGTTTTGAAAAAAGCGGCCGCTGTAGAAATGATGAATGAGGAGCTAGAGCTAAATTTATTAAAACAAATAAAAGGCAGACAGCAAGAAAAAGCAGAAATAAAAGAATTGAATTCTGTAAAGGCAAGCAATGAGATTTTAAGCAGTGAATTGGACGAAGCTGTAACATTGTATAAAAAAGTATCCGCATTAAAAAAAGAACTAGCAGAAGCAAAAAGCCTTGTTGAAATTTCTGAAATTGAAAACAAACATTTGAAAGAAGAGGTGGAGGAGTTAAAAGCTTTATTGGGAGAATTGAGAAAGAAAAAGATAATGGATAAATAAAAAATTTCTTATATTTATAACTGAACTTAGATTAAATCCTTATTATTAATTTAAAAACAATTTATCATGGCAGAGAACACATTTTCAAATGACAAAACAGCTGCAATAGTTAGCTACATTACTATTATTGGATGGTTGGTATCTTTTTTCGCACTTAACAAACCAAAAACTTCTTTGGGTAGCTATCATTTGCGACAAAACTTATTATTGAATATTATTTACATTGCTTTTTACATAGTGATGAATATTTTAGCAAGATTTGCCCCCATCTTAAGTTGGGTAATTTCTATTGTTGGCATTGGATTTTTTGTATTATGGGTTATGGGACTAATATCCGCAATAAATGGGGAAGAAAAACCAATGCCTTTAATTGGTGAAAAAGCGCAAGAAATTTTTAAGAATGTATAATTAAACAAATTGATATTACCTTTAAGCATTCATTGTAAAATGAATGCTTTTTTATTTACTAAATGTCACAAATGATCCCCATAGCCGATATAAGAAAAGATTATAAACTACGCTCCTTATCTGAATTAGATGTAGCCGCAAATCCTATCGACCAATTTACCACTTGGTGGAACGATGCCATAGCAAGCAATATAGATGAAGTAAATGCCATGACCCTTGCTACTGCTGATGAAAAAGGACGCCCATCTGCAAGAATTGTATTGCTAAAAGGGGTGAGCGAAAATGGTTTTGAATTTTTTACCAATTATGAAAGTAATAAGGGGAAAGATATGGCCGCTAACAACAATGTGGCACTCGTATTCTTTTGGAAGGAGCTAGAGCGTCAAATAAGAATAGAGGGTAAGGTATCAAAATTATCAGAAGCAGAAAGTGACCAGTACTTTTTTAGCCGCCCTGCAGAAAGTAGAATAGGGGCATGGTCTTCGCCACAAAGTAATATTATTGAAAATAGAGACCTTTTAGACAAAAATGTATTGGAAACTAGAGCAACATTTGAAGGGAAGGAGATTATACGACCGCCGTTTTGGGGAGGATATATTGTAAAGCCAACGAACATAGAATTTTGGCAAGGCCGCTCCAGCCGCTTGCACGATAGAATAGCTTATTTTTTAGAAAACAATGCTTGGAGTATAAAAAGACTAGCCCCATAAAAGAAGGGCCAATCAATTAAGATTAGCCCTCTAGAATTATTTTGCTTTTTTAGTAGCAGCTTTCTTTTCTGCTACCTCTGCTTTAGGAGCTGTAGTAGCGGTTGCTACTTTAGCTGGTCTAACTTTTCCAAAAGATCCTGCAAATGTTTTTCCTTTTTTTGTTTTAATATCGCCACGTCCCATAATATATTTTTTTAATTGATTTAGATTATAAAAAAAGCAAGATACACAATTGCATCTTGCTTTTAAAAAGTTTTGTTGCAAATTAGATTTTAGAAGATAATTCTTTACCTGCTTTAAACTTAGCAACTTTTTTTGCTTTGATTTTGATAACAGCTCCTGTTTGAGGATTGCGACCGTTTCTTGCTGCTCTTTTAGATACAGAGAAAGTACCGAAGCCTACTAAAGTAACTTTATCACCTTTCTTTAATGTTTTTGTAACTGCATCTACAAATGCATCTACAGTTGCATTAGCTTGTGTTTTCGTGATGCCTGCATCTTCTGCAATTTTTGCGATTAATTCTGCTTTGTTCATAATGAGTTTTTTGAATAATTTATAGTAGGGCAAATATAGAAGGTTTTT
>JAYSWO010000148.1:0-5180 GCA_043717975.1 Ferruginibacter sp.
GATATAAACTATGGCAATCATGTAGGCAATGATGCCCTCGTGAGCATTGTGCATGAGGCTCGTATGCAATGGCTTGCACACAACAATTATACTGAACTAAACGTAGCAGGTGCAGCACTCATCATGGCAGACTTAGCTGTAGAATACAAGTCAGAATCATTTTATGGTGATACACTAAACGTTGCTATTTCTATTGTTGAAATAACCAAAAAAAGTTTTGAAATTTTTTACGAAATAAGCACCACTCGCCATGATAAAAAGATATTAATTGCCAATGCTAAAACAGGTATGGTTTGTTTTGATTATGAAGCAAGAAAGGTGACTAGTATCCCTGAAACATTTTTGAAATTGTTGATTTGAGATTTCCGATTTAAGATTTCTTTTAAATAAAATATCATTCTACATTTGTACGTCCGAAATTGTTTCAACAATTCAACAATTCAACAATTCAACAATTCAACAATTCAACAATTCAACAATTCAACAATTCAACAATTCAACAATCTTCAACAATTCAACAATTCAACAATCTTCAACAATCTTCAACAATCTTCAACTTCTTCTACCATTCCAAATCTCCCAATTTTCCTCCGCCTGCAATACCAACATTTCAAAACCATTTTTTATAACACAACCCTGCTCTTCTCCTTTTTGTAAAAACATAGTTTTGTCTGGTTTGTAAATTAGATCATACATTAAATGTTTGGAAGAAAGATAAGCATAAGGTATATTGGGATAAACGCTTTCATTAGGTGACATACCAAGCGGAGTCGTATTTATAATCAAAGTATGTGTTTCTATTATTTCTGCTGAAATATCGTCGTAAGTAATGGTATCATCTGTTTTATTTCTGCTTACCAATAAAAAAGGAATGTAAAGTTTTTTTAAAACATATTGTACCGCTTTGCTAGCACCACCAGTACCTAGCACCAATGCTTTTGTATGATGAGGCTGTAACAAAGGCAATAATGATTTTTCAAAGCCAATTACATCGGTGTTGTAGCCAATCGTTTTCCCTTCTACAATTTTTATACAATTTACGGCACCTATTTTTATTGCCGCATCGCTTATTTCAGTAAGCAAAGGCATTACGGTTTCTTTATGAGGAATAGTAACTGCAAGGCCTTTCAAGCTTTTATTGGTAGAAATAATTTCTTTAAACGCTTCTACATTTTCTATAGAGTACAACTCAAAACTACAATCCTGCAAATTTTCTTTTGCAAATTTTTCTTCAAAATATTTTTTGGAGAAGGAATGACCAAGTGGATAGCCGATGAGTCCGAACTGTTTCATAATAGTGGTAAAATTAAGGTTTATCCTATCAAAACAAACAGACACAAAAGAGGATATCTCCATACAAAAAAACGGCAGTAAATTTTTTCAAATTTACTGCCGTTAATTGTTACCCCCCTAGAGTCATTTCTAGATTGATGCTATCTTATAATTTTATTACGCTTATCGTTTTTGTTTCTCCTGCTATTATTGCTTTTATTAAATAACTACCTGCTGGTAAATTACTCATTTCAATACGCTTAATATTAATACCCTTTTGCGCTTTAAGTAGGGTAGTTTGGAATTGTCTACCTTCTGCATTTATTAGCATAATATTAATATCTCCAGCTTCAACCGCATCTAATTTAAGTATTGTAAATTCTTTTGCAGGGTTAGGATAAGCACTTATTAATCCGCCCTTATCACTCATTCTTACATATTTAATGTCAGTATAAGCTAATGCGCCATCAATATCTAATTGCTTTATTCTATAGTAAATAATACCTGCATTTTTTATGCTAGATAAATTAGGATCAACAACATCATAGGTATTGTTTGAATTACCATTATTCGCTTTCGCTAGTGACCTTATTTTATCAAACTTATAACCATCTACACTTCTTTCTACCTCATAACGATCAGTTACTGCTGTTTCATTTTGAACAGTAAAGTTTAACAAAGCATCATTATCTTTCTTAACTGCACTAAAGCTAGAGAACCTTACCGGTACAGGAGCACCAGTTACTATTGTTTGATAAAAATTTGTGGTACCTCCTGCCCCAGGTGATGAAGTAAGTAGAGTAGCGGGGGTAGCATAAAAAAATTGGTTTGCAATATTACCATTTACAGGGTTGTGTGAAGTATAGTCAGATTGGCCAAGTCCAGGACTATTTTTTGTAATTGAAAAATAATAAGGTGATAATACATCTTCATTATTTCCCGCAAGTTGAATATTTGGCGAAATAGCATTTGATACCGCTACACTAAAAACAAGATATTCTTGACCAGCTGTATAAGCTCTAATTGCATTAGTAACAGATCCCGGTGCTTGAGGGGTAAACTGCTTAATAGTATACCCTGGCTCATTTCCATAACCTTCAAATCCATAAGGGTCATCCAAAATTAGTAGCCCAGGGAAATCTATTGCATTTACAGTAATTAGACCGGTAATAGGGGCAACATCACCTATTGGCCAACGTATTTGAAAGTTAATGTCATCAAACCTAATAGAAACATTGGAACCACCTGGTAATAGTCTCAGATAAAATTCTAAACTAGTTCCATTTTTTTTAACACTGGCTTGGAAATAATTTTGTGCTTGGCTAGAAAGGGTTAAAGCGCAAATACAAATAGATATAAATATTTTTTTCATAAAAACTATAGTTTTACTTTTTTAAAATGCAGGTTGTATTATTTGAGGAAGAACGCCAACGTAACTTTTCAGAGCTTCAAAATCACTTGCAGGAGCGGTTCCTGTAATCCTCACTATACGATTTAGATTAACGTCTCCTCTGGAATATGTGTTTGTTATTTGTGGAGCTGCACCAACAATTGCTTTTATTTCTTCAAAGTCACTTGCTAACAAAGTTCCTGTAACCCTAACTGACGTATTCAAATTAGCATTACCAGCATACATACCGTTTACTCCTGCCGCTAATGTAGCACCAAAAGAATTTAATGTATTTGTATTTACAGCCAAATCTAATGTACTTGGCGCAGGAGATTGTATAATATCCATCGTTTTTGGATTTAAACTTCTTAAACCTAAGTGATTTCTATGCCTTACCGCAACATGTAGGTTTAAGGTATTTGCTGGATCAGTATTTTTAAAGTAAATAGGACTCACACCATCAATATCAACAATAGAGCCATCTCTTAGCAATAAACCAGATCTAGTTTGTAATACTGTAGTTGGAGCTGCAGCATTACTTCTTAATTCTAAGAATACCCAATCAACAATATTTTTGTTTGGATTTACCTGATCATTAAATACTGTACCGCTTACAATTTCAGGAGTAGTGTTATTTACATGTACAAAATTCGTAGAGTATGTAGCAGTTCTATAAGGATCTGAAGATGGCAACAAATTACCCGTAGGTGCTCCACCAGCTACATATGCAGCGGTATTTCTTAATTTATCATCCATTAAACCAGGAGTAAGTATGTTATATGGCCCTTGCAAAAAAGATTTTGTGTTTAGCAATACAAATTTATTCATTGCATATAGCTCACCTGTACTTGTTGTAATATCTGCACCTGCAGTGTTTGCTACAGCATTTTGATTGCTACCAGTTAAACTCCAATTAGTACCATCCCAATAAAAGCCTTTTAGGTCAGCCTCTGTACCACCAATATTTATGCCCGTAGGATCTACATAAGTAGCTACCGCATTGGTAGTACCCCCAGTAATACCAGTTTTATTCATAGGCCATCTAGCCAATAAGAAACTTTCTGTACGAACATGCTTGTTAGTACTTGCTGTAGCTTTTGCCTGTACACCTATACTAGCACTTGCATATGTGCTACCTGCGTTTGTAAGTGCTACTGGCAAGTAATCTGTACCCGCACCTACTGGCATTTCGGAATTACTAATATCTGCAGCTAGTTCTCTACGAACAAAACCCGTACCATTTGTTTCAAAAAATTTGCTTGTCCCCATACCAGTAGCGGTAGTGATTGCTGCTAATGTTGCAGTATTATTTCCAACTAATATTTTACCATTTGTAAATAACATTGAGCTGGTTATTCTAGCATTTCCCGTTAAAGTTGCATTTGCAGCATTATCCATTTCTAAATTAGGAATAGAAAAGCCATTCATATTTACGTTTTGGTTGGTACTGCCTTTTAAAATTACTTTACCAGCACCCGTAATGTCGGCACTACTTGTAACATCTCCCTGCACCGTTACAAATGCGCCGCTTTGTATATTAAACACCGCTCCACTACTTATAGTGAGCTGGGCTTTAGTAGCAGTAGCTATCAAAAGTAAGCTTGCTGCGGCTATTGTTTTTATTTGTTTGAACATAATTACTTTATTTAATTGGTATCTCAATGTAGTATAAAATTAACTAAACTTCTATTATTAATATTATTTCATTTAGTAAACGGTTTCACTTACTTAGCAAAAGGGGGTTTTACTTATTTAAACATCTAAAAAATTTCCATATCCCCCCAATAATACCTTGTGCCTTTATAAAAAAATGCAACATATTTTTAATAAGCAAATATGCGTTATTTTTTTATTATAAAAAATACCCTAAAAGGGTGATTTTTTATAACACTTAGCTAAACGTGTTAACCCCATTTTTATTGTTTAGTATTTTTTCTACTAAAACACTAAATTAATTTAATGTTTCTATACAAAATTATGTAAATCATTTTTATTTCCTATACCCTATATGAGGTATATTTAATATTTTTCAAGTAACTGAATCATTTTATTTATCAAATAAATTTAAAGCTATACTTTATTACTTATAAAACTACACATTATTACTTACAAATTATTCCATCGTTCAGAATTTGATATAATATACAGCGATTTACTAAGCAATAGGAATACAGTTTTATACTAATTATTAAATATGTAAACTAAAAAAAATTAAGTTACAGATTTTTCTTTAATGGCATAATTAAATAAATAATAGATTTGTTATCAATGTATAATACAATTGAATGGATAAATTAGAATATGGCTACTGCGCGAGCATTATCTTTATATTTTATTTCTTTTTTTACATTTTAAGATTCGAAAATATTTGTCTAAAATTAATAAATTGAATACAAATTATCTTTCTCTTTTAATAATAAAATATTTTTATTGCCAACCAACAATTTCATTTATACAATTGCAATCTTATTTAGTTTTTGTTTCAGCGTCTTTTACATGGATAGTATTATTTTTTGCT
>JAYSWO010000149.1:0-2055 GCA_043717975.1 Ferruginibacter sp.
GCAAGTTCATTATTTCTTGTATTTATTCGGTTTCTTTCATTGGCAATTTCTACATCAAGGTTTTCAATTATTTTTTTTATTTCTTTTGTTCTGGGGAAATTGCCATTTATGTTTGGAATACCAGATGAACTACCACAAGGCAATATCAACTTGTTTCCACTTTGCTCTGCGGTTAGCAATTGTTCATTACAGCGTTTGGTTTGTACAAGATCGTTCAAGCGCACATTTAAAGTATCGTAAGATTGTTGGTAACTGCGCTCTTCTACTTTTACCAAATTATCTCTATCAGAAATTATTTTTTCTGTAATGCTACCATCAAAATACAACAGCACAAAAGGGTGAGAAACTATAACGCCAAGCACCACCGCAAAAAATAACCGTAAATAAAAAGTAATATTTTTAAACTCATCTATATTTTTTTGTTGCTTGCGATGGGTGGATACAATAAACCTATCAAAAGCAAAAACAATAATACCCCACACCAAGCCGCCGCCAATATAAAAAAATGGTGAACCGCTAATTTTATCTATGGTGGACAATGCATACGACATAGAAATAAAACCCAACACTGCAGGTATAAGCACGAGCGTACCCACACCAATGTGTTTTACTCGTATGGAATCATCGCATTTGGCCAATGCATTTTTATCGCTGCCTGCACACCAAATAAAAAAATTATTCTTCATTGCTATTATCTTCTGTTTTTACTTTTTGAAGATATAAGTAAAGTACAATGATGAATTGTTATAAATTATGAGCGGTAAAATTTCGATGTTGAAAAGGCTAAGAGGTCAAAAGAGAAAAGGAGAAAAGGAGGAAAAGGCTAAGAGTTCAAAGAGGAAAGGAGAAAAAGAGAGTTCTTTATAGAGGTACTCTCTTTTTCTCTTTCGACCTCTTAGTAAAAAACTAGAGAGCCCCCATAGAAATGGAGGCTCTTTTTTAACGATTGCTTGCTATATGAAAAATGTAAATGGCTAAGAGAACAAAAGAGAGAAGGAGGAAAAAGAGAGTTCTTTATGGAGGTACTCTCTTTTTCTCTTTTGATCTTTTAGTAAAAAACAAGAGAGCCCCAATAGAAATGGAGGTCCTTTTTTAACGATTGCTTGCTATATGAAAAATGTAAATGCTAAGACAACAAAAGAGTGAAGGAGAAAAAGAGAGTTCTTTATGGAGGTACTCTCTTTTTCTCTTTTGATCTCTTAGTAAAAAACTAGAGAGCCCCCATAGAAATGGAGGCCCTTTTTTAACGATTGCTTGCTATATGAAAAATGTGTAATTAAAATTTATAAACCACCGCCAGCAACCCACTTGCGGTTGACTTTGTGCCTGTAGCATCAGACTTTAGATAGTAATCCGACTGCGCAGATTCAAATCTTAGCTCAGGAATAATGGTGAGCGGCCCAACTTTATAATTTAGTGAAATGTTATTGGCGAAAATATTTTTAGTAGTAAAATAAATTGTTTTATCATCGCTAATAAATTCGCTTCTTAGTGTTAAACCTATTGAAGAAGTAGGATCATAATTTATATACAATGCATTACCAATCCAGCTGCCACTATTGCCATCTACGGGTTTTCTAGATTGTACAGTACCGTTATACCCAAGGCTGACCTTTTTGTTAACGATATAATTTACCACCGCATCTATTTGATGAATGGATTTTAATGCACTCGGATTTTTACCAGAATCTGCACCAGCAAAACCTGAATAATTGAGGTAAGCTTTTATCTTTTCGTTTTTGCTAACATAGCTTGCTTGTGCAATAAAATTTTTGGCACTGGTAGTTGCCGTGGTTTGATCGGTATAATTGCTAAGCCCAACCATAAGCCCAATAGGCCCTGCCACAATATCTGCTTTTATACCAGTATGAAAAAATGGCCCATTGGTAAACATATAACTCATGCTATAGTTTCTGTTGAGCGGAGCATCCAACAATTCGTAACCTACATGTGTGGTAAATTTACCCGCCGTAAATTTTAATTTTTTTGTAGGTGCGTATGATACGTAAGCTTGTTTTAAAAATGATAACGAGGCAAAACCATTTTTACCAGCAT
>JAYSWO010000150.1:0-2050 GCA_043717975.1 Ferruginibacter sp.
CATTTTTCCGGGCGCAGTTATATCTGCCATACCCCAAGATTTAAAATATGGTGGAGAAGACACTACTGTTGAAATAGGCGACAACACTACCATTAGGGAGTTTGTAACCATTAACAGAGGTAGCAAAGCCACATGGACAACCAAAGTGGGCAATAATTGTTTAATAATGGCGTATTGCCATATAGCGCACGATTGTGTGGTGGGCAACAATTGTATTATGAGTAACAATACACAGCTTGCAGGCCACGTAGAGCTTGGCGATTTTTCGATACTCGGAGGCATGTGTGCCGTACATCAGTTTGTAAAAGTGGGACAGCATGTAATTGTAAGTGGCGGATCTCTAATAAGAAAAGATGTACCACCATTTATAAAAGCAGGGCATGAGCCCATTAGTTATGCAGGTGTAAATTCTGTAGGTTTAAAACGCAGAGGATTTTCTTTAGAAAGCATAAATGAAATTTTAAATATTTACAGAATTATTTACAACAAAGGCCTTAATACAACACAAGCATTAAACTACATAGAAGAAGAAGTACCAGCTACAAACGAGCGTGACGAAATAGTAGGATTTATTAGAGATAGTGGTAGAGGAATCATTAAGCGTCATGTAAAAGGTGGCGGGTCAGATGATTAATTATTATTTGGACACAAACACCTAGTCACAACTCAACATTGGTCCCGCTATTCGCTGCAAGTCCTCGCCCTCGTTCCTCGGCCTGCGGGCTTTCCGCTTCTATCGGGTGTAGGTTTTGGGAGGCAAAAGCCTTATTCAACATTTATACATCAAGCATTTTTTATTTAACTCAATCTCTAAAAACACTTGAACATTTCTCTTCAAAATACAGGCAAGCGTTTCAATAGAGAATGGATTTTTAGAAAATTCAATTATCAATTCCTACAAGGAAAATCTTACGCCATTACAGGATCCAACGGCTCTGGAAAATCTACACTTTTACAAATAATTGCTGGAGCTACGATGCACAGTGAAGGGAATATTAGTTGGCAGTTAGCAGAAGGCAATATGCAATCAGCAGTTGACAATACACAGTTGGCAATAGGCAAAAAGCAAACGACAACAAACAACAAACAACAAACGGAAAACGAGAAACGAGAAACTAGAAACGAATTAGCTTACCAACAAATCTCCATCGCCGCTCCATATTTAGATTTGATAGAAGAAATGACAGCAAACGAATTTCTTTCTTTTCATTCATCTTTTAAAATACTCACAAAATCTTTTGAAGAAATACTTGCTTCTGTTGGTTTAGAAAAAGCAGCAGAAAAACAAATACGCTATTACAGTAGCGGTATGAAACAGCGACTAAAATTAGCTCAAGCTTTTTTTAGCCATACATCTGTTTTATTACTCGATGAGCCCATTACTAATTTGGACGAAGATGGTATTGCCATTTACAAAAAACTCTGGAAAGAAAATACTACCAATCGGTTAGTAATTGTAAGCAGCAATGATAAAGTGGAGTATGAAGAATGTGAGGAGGTTATTGGGATTGGGGAGTATAAATAAATGCTAACTTGCTTCGCATATCTAAACAGTACCATTCCTTTTCACCAGTGAGTTTATATCCTTAACTAGGTCTTTTATTTTATTCTCTCCTATACTTGTTTCTATTTGTTTCGTTTCTCCATTTTTTAAATCAAGAAAAATTGAAAAAGAATTGTTCAATTGGCTTCTTCGCTTTGGAAGTAAAGTCGTTATTAGCATAGCAACGCCAATTTCATTTTTACTTGATGTAGGTTTTTGAGGAATGTATGCCAATTTTATATTTTCAATTAAATAGGTTTTATTTTTTGATTTAAAAAGAAGAGTAGAAAAAGAGTTGTCGCTCTGTTCAATTCTATCTTCATAAACTGTAATTTTATCATCGCCAAGAATGAATGTTAGAATACTGCAGATTATTATAAGAAATAAAATTACAGAAGGGTTTTCATTATAAACGGTTGTAAAATATATTATTGCAAAAACACAAAAAGATCGTAATATCAATGACCAAACAAAATCCAATAAAGAAAAAGCAGTGTATAATTTTTT
>JAYSWO010000016.1:0-6298 GCA_043717975.1 Ferruginibacter sp.
TTCTTCAAATGCTGCTTTGGCCGCCCATATCGTCATACCATAAATGGCTTCTTTGCGTGTAAGCGCATTTTCCATTTGAAACCCATTTGCAGGAAACCCGTTACCATCTTGCCTTACAACAGCTGCATAAAATGTTTTTATAGGCTCAATATATTCTACCGGAAAGTCGGTACCAAGTGGCATCCAATTATTGGTTTGTAATAACTGTTTGTAAGCATAAGCTGTTTTTATTTGCGCAGCACCTACACGATCTTGCGCCCAATACATGTCACTCGTAGCGTGTGTGGGTTGTACGGAAGGAATAATATTGTTGTCAGTAAAATAATGAAAGTCCGCAGCGTCCATTACTTGTGCATGCTCTATACGCCAGCGTTTATCGTTTTTTCCTTTTAGTACATCGGCATATATTTTTAAAATAATTCTATTGCCACTATCGCCAATGGCATGTGTACACATTTGTAAATTACTTGCTGCAAATTTTTCTGCCGCAGTTTTAAAATGCGTTTCTGTTTCTAATAAAAAACCCTTCCAACCTTTTTTATCTTCATAATCGTGCAGCAAACATGCACCACGACTACCAAGCGCACCATCTGCATAAAATTTAAAACCTCCTACATGCAAACCATTGGTTTTTAATGGACCGCTTTTTAACCAACGATCATAATAAGATACAGAGTCCGACAATAGCGCAAAAATTTTCATTTTTAAACCCTCATTTTTTTGAGCATCTTGTATAAGCGAAACGGTATGCTCGCTTATACCACAATCGTGTACGCCCGTGAGGCCAGCTTCAAAGCAATAATTTTGCGCAGCCAAAAAATATTTTTTGGCAAGCGTATCATTTATAAGAGGTACTTTTAGTTCTGCAAAATCCATGGCATTGTCTATTAAAATGCCGGTGAGTTTTCCATTTTTTATTTCTACTTCTCCGCCATTTATTTTTGTATCAATGGTTATTCCTGCAATGTCTAATGCTTTTTGGTTTAGCAATGCTGCATGGCCATCCACTCTTTTCAAAAACACAGGGCGATTAGGAAAAAGGCTATCAAAAATTTCTTTTGTAGGAAATTGTTTTACCGCCCAATCGTTTTGATCCCAACCTCTTCCATAAATCCATTCCATAGGAGCATTGCTGCTATAGTCTTTTATTTTTGTAATAATTTCTCTAAAAGATGTGGTACCAGTTAAATTACACTTCCACATATCAGTTGCATAGCCAGTAAAATGGCAATGTGCATCTATAAAGCCAGGAAAAATGGTATTGCCTTTAGCATCAATATTATCGCTAGACGAATATTTTGTTTGAATATCCACATTGTTTCCAATGGCAATTATTTTACCATTGTCAATTGCCATGGCTGTGGCTTCTGAAAAAGTAGAATCGGCGCTGTATATTTTTGCATTGCTAATAATAAGCGATACATTCTTTTTGCCACAAGAAAATAATGCAATGATAATAAAGCAGTAAACAATCCATGTATAATTTTTCATGCCACTAAAATAATCAATTCTAATGTTAGGGTTTCATTATTTCTACTTTTTGCCTTCAATTTTACATTTTACAAATTATAAATTGTTTATTTTTACAATACCCTAACAGAAAAAAAATGAGTACCCCCACTGCTGAGAAATTGCTTTCGTTAGCAAAAGACTATCCTGTTTTTAAAAAATGCTTTCAAAGAAGCAAGAGCGATGAGTTAAAAGATACTGGCATGTGGCCATATTTTAAAACAATATACGAGTGTGAAGGACCAGAAGTAAATATGGATGGTAGAACCGTATTGATGGCGGGTAGCAATAATTATCTCGGCCTTACCGCACACCCATATGTAAAAGAAGCAGCTATAAAAGCCATTGAAAAATATGGTACAAGTTGCTCAGGCTCACGCTTGCTTACAGGTACATTAGACCTACACGAAGCGCTAGAAGAAAAATTAGCAAAGTTTATGGGCAAAGAAGCCTGTTTGCTTTTTAGTACTGGTTATCAAACAAGCCAAGGTGTTATACAACCATTGGTATCGAGAGGAGAATATATTTTAAGTGATAGAGAAAACCATGCAAGTATTGTAAGTGCCAATGTAATGGCAAAGGGATTAATAGATACCCATGTAATTAGATATAAACACAATAGTGCAAATGATTTGGAAAAACGATTATCTCGTTTACCAGAAGATGCGGCAAAACTAATTGTTACAGATGGGGTGTTTAGTAGTGATGGTACAATAGTAGATCTTACTAATATATACGATGTAGCAAAATATTATAATGTACCAGTATTACTGGACGATGCACATGCATTTGGTGTAATTGGCGAAGGTGGCAGGGGCACTGCAAGCCATTTTGGTTTAGAAGATGAAGTACCCATTACCTTTTGCACTTTCTCTAAAACCCTTGCTAGTATTGGAGGTTTTGTGGTTGGCAATGCAGCAGAAATAAATTATATAAAACACCATTCATCAGCATTAATATTTAGTGCATCTCCGTCTCCAGCCAGCACGGCTAGTGCATTGGCAGCATTAGAAATTTTAATAGCCCAACCAGAGTTGGTTACTAAATTGCAAACAAACGCCCATTATTTAAGAAGTAATTTGATACGTTTAGGGTTTAATTTGCCCGAAGGCGAAACAGCCATAGTACCCATTATGGTAGACGAAGCAGTAGGTTTAAAACTTTGGCAGGAATTGTATAACCGTAATATATTTGTAAATGTATTTTTACCTCCTGCAACTCCTGTGGGTACTTGCCTTATAAGAAACAGTGTAATGGCTTCGCACGAAATTACCAATTTAGATTATTTAATAGATACCTATTCTCATGTTGGTAAACAGATGGGAATTATTTAGATTATCCCCATGAATGACATAAATTTTCACGAATGCTTTTTTCTTATTCGTATAAATTTGCGTTATTTGTGGCGCCCATAATTTACCGAGTCATTTTAAAATCCTTTTTTAGATAGCATTATTTTTTAGCCATTTTAATTATTAATTTGCATGCATGTTTAACGCAGCACAAGTAAAAGCACTTCAACAAGATTCTATAAAATGGCTTTCGTTTGCCGATGGAGAAATAACGGCCGAAAATGTAGAAGAGCTTCGCAATATTTTACGATTTCATGAGCATAGATATTATGTAGAAAGCGACCCACTGATTACAGATGGTGAATACGATACTATTTTTAAAAAATTAGAAAAGTTCGAAAAAGAAAATCCATCTTTAATTACGGCAGACTCTCCAACCCAACGTGTGGGTGCTGGTTTGATAAAAAACTTTCCAAAAGCACAGCATCTTGTGCCGATGTTGTCGTTGGATAATTCGTACAATGCAGATGACTTAATAGATTTTGATAGAAAAGTAAGAGAGCTTTCTGGTATAGAAAATATAGAATATTGTATAGAACCAAAATTTGATGGCGCAAGTATTTCGCTTGTGTATGAAAACGATGCTTTATTAAGAGGCATAACCAGGGGCGATGGTGAAGTTGGTGATGATATTACCCCAAACATTCATCAAATACGCTCTATACCCATTAAAGCAAAATTATCTAACTACGGTATAGAACAAATAGAAATACGTGGAGAAGTATTGATAAATAAAAATAATTTTGCAAAATACAATGAAGGATTAATTGAAGAAGGATTACCACCATTGGCTAACCCTCGCAATGCAGCAGCAGGAACACTTCGCATGAAAGATTCGGCTGTGGTAAGCAAAAGAAATTTAGAAGCGTTTTTGTATCATGTAAGTTATTACACGACGGCAGACAACAGACAACAGACAACAAGTGCAACTGAACAACAAACAACATATAACAAACAATCTGTTCCCCAAACACACTCAGGCTTTCTCGAAATGCTATGGCAACTCGGTTTCAAATCTCCCCAAAAAGAAATGAAAGTAACGCATGGAATTGACGAAGTAATAAAATATATAAATCAATTTGAAGTAGGTAGAGATGCACTACCTTATGAAATAGATGGCATGGTTATAAAGGTAAACGATATTGCTATGCAAGATAAACTGGGCATGACATCGCATCACCCTCGTTGGGCCATTGCATTTAAATTTAAAGCAAGACAAGCCACAAGTAAGTTATTGGGCGTAGAGTTTCAGCTTGGTCGTACAGGTGCAGTTACACCAGTAGCAAAAATTGCGGCGGCACAAGTAGGTGGCGTTACCGTTACCAGTATTTCTATACACAACGAAGATTATATAAAAGAAAAAGATTTAAAAATTGGCGATACCATTTTAATAGAACGAAGCGGAGATGTAATACCACAAATTGTAAAATCACTTGCGGAATTAAGAACGGGAGAAGAAACAGAAATTGAATTTCCTACACATTGCCCTGTGTGCAATGATATACTTGTAAGGCCTGATGGCGAAGCAGTTTGGCGATGTGTAAATATAAATTGCGAAGCGCAAGTGGTGGAACGCATTATACATTTTGTGAGCAAAGATGCCATGGATATAAAAAGCTTTGGCGATGCCAATGTGCGCAAGTTTTATGCCATGGGCATTATAACAGATGTGCCAAGTATTTATGATTTAAAACCTGAAATGTTTGCAAACATGGAAGGCTTTGGCGCAAAGTCGGTTACCAATTTAATGGAAGCCATTGAAGCTTCTAAACAACAACCATTGCATCGTTTAATTTATGGATTGGGTATAAGATATGTAGGGGAAAACACTGCCAAAACCTTGGTAAGAAGTATTGATGATATTTTTGAGTTGGCTAGTAAAAATATAGACGACTTAAAACAAATGGATGATGTAGGTGTAAAAGTAGCGGATAGCATTACCGCATTTTTTAAGAATGAAGATAATATTGCCATGCTAAAACGCTTGCAGGATACAGGATTGCAATTGAAAGCTATAAAAAAAGAAAATGCAGAAGGTGGACTAAACGGACAAACATTTTTGTTTACAGGCACATTAAATAAATTAAAAAGAAGCGATGCAGAGGCAATGGCGGAAGCAAAGGGTGGGAAAATACTAAGTGGTGTAAGTAGCAAACTAAATTATTTGGTGGTAGGCGAAGATGCAGGTAGTAAATTAGAAAAAGCAAAAAAAATACAAACGATAAATATTATTAGCGAAGATGATTTTATTAAATTGATTGAAGGGGAATAGATTTTTTCTTAGATAAAAATGATAGGTTATGGAGGAATTGATTACGTACAAAAAATTTAAGGATCTAGAGATCGCTAATGATATTTCGGAAAAATTAAAAGATGAAGGAATTTATCTTGAAATAGAGAATGAAAAAGGATTTTTAGATTCTGGTTTTGCAAATAATCCGCTACAAAATGATTTTAAAATAAAAATTGAACCTTCTAATTTTTTAAAGGCAGATAAGGTTTTAGAAAATTATTACTTTAATCTATTAGATAAAATTCCAGAGGATTACTATTTATTTTCTTTTACAAACAAAGAATTATTTGAAATAATAAGCAAACCAGACGAGTGGGGAGATTTAGATTATCAACTTGCACAAAAAATATTAAAAGACAGAGGGGAAGAAATTACACAAGATGAGATACAAAATTTAAAAAATAAAAGAATAAATGTATTGTCTAAACCAGAAAAATCTCAGATAGAGTTGGTTTTAATTGGATATGCAGTAAATTTAATTGGATGTTTTTCGCTTTTTTTACATTTAAGATTTCGCTTTATTTGGATTATGGTAGCAGCAATATTGGGTGCTATAATTTCTCAAACAAAAAGAACATTGCCAACAGGGGAAGTAGTATTTTCATTTAATGAAAAGGACAGAAAACATGGAAAAATTATTATGATGTTAAGTATTTTCTTCTTTCTTGTAATTCTAATTTTGTTATACCTTAATAGAATTCAATTAACACAGAACCCATATTAATTATGATAGAAAAAGCAACACTACATTTTCTAGCCGAGCTCAGAAAAAATAACAACAGGGAATGGTTTGAAGCCAACCGAAAAAAATATGAAGCGGCAAAAGAAAATGTAAAAGCAGTTACAGAAACATTGATAAAAGCACTTGGAGAACAGGATGAAGAACTTGGTCAACTACTTGCGAAGGATTGTACTTTTCGTATAAATAGGGATGTGCGTTTTTCTAAAGACAAAGCGCCATATAAAAGTAATATGTCGTGCATTTTTTCTAAAGGTGGAAAAAACTCAGACAAATCGGGGTTTTATGTACATATAGAACCAGGTGTAGCGTTTGTAGGTGCAGGCTATTGGTCGCCAGAAGCTAAAAAACTGGCAGCTGTAAGGCAAGAGATAGATTATAATTTGGATGATTGGAAAAAGATAA
>JAYSWO010000151.1:0-5165 GCA_043717975.1 Ferruginibacter sp.
GGGCGAACGGCCCCATCGCGGCATAAAAATAAAAAGTAGTTTTTTTATATAGTAATGCTTATTTGCCAACAGCCTGCATACTGCAAAGGCAGGGGCGGAAAAATATTTTCTATTTATTTTACTACTAATTAATATATATGCCTGCGGCAATATTATTACTTTGGGCAATTATTTATTTCGCAAAAAGAAATGTATTTCTGTTATAATGGCTTTGCCAAGCAAAATGAAATAACCCTACTACAACTACCTAATTATCTTTTTAAAAAATCCCATTCTCCCCGTAAATGGAGGATACTTTACCCACAAATCTAACCAAGTATATGTTTTCATAACACTTTTTTTATGGCTAAATGTATCAAAGCTAAACTTGCCATGATAATTGCCCATACCACTATTTCCACGCCCACCAAACGGCAAATTATGATTGGTAAGATGATAACTGGCATTGTTTACACACCCGCCACCAAATGCCACGGCATTTAACCACTTCTTTTCTTTTACACTATTTTTTGTAAATACATACACGGCCAATGGGTTTTTATGCTGCTCAATAATTGCAACGGCTTCTTCCATTGTTTTAAAAGGAATGATGGGTAATATCGGGCCAAAAATTTCTTCTTGCATTACCGCCTCATTTGTATTTATTATTTCTAACAGTGTGGGTTCAATGTACAAGTCTTTTTTATCCGTTTTACCACCAAACAATATTTTGCCATTGCTTAAATATTTTTCTAATCTATCAAATTGTCTTTCATTAATAATACGACCGTAAAAACCGCTCTGCTGTGCATCTTCACCAAAAAATTGTTTCAATGCCTTACTCATTTCTAATACCAATGCATCTTTTACTCGCTCATGTACTAGCACATAATCAGGTGCTACACACATTTGCCCAGCGTTACTAAACTTAGGCATACCAATTCTTTTTGCGGTTAGCTTTACATCCACATCATCTTCTACAATGCAGGGGCTTTTACCACCAAGCTCTAGTGTAACTGGTACTAAATTTTTAGCTGCTAATGTATAAATGATTTTTCCGACTGCAGTACTGCCAGTGTAAAATACATGGTCAAAAATAAAATTATTCATTAGTTCGGGCACTATAATGGCGCCATCACCTTCAGCATATAAAATATAATTTTTATCAAAAGTTGATTCAATAATTTTTTTCATTACGGCCTCGGTAGCCGGTGCAAGCTCGCTGGGTTTCATTACCACACAATTGCCTGCTGCAATAGCACCAATAAGTGGTGTCATCAATAATTGAAATGGATAATTCCAAGGGCTAATGATTAATACTACACCAAGCGGTTCACTTATAACAAAACTCTTAGATGGAAAATTGAGCATGTTTGTGCCTACAGATTTTGGCTCCATCCAGCCGCTTAGTTTTTTTATGGCATTATTTATTTCGGCTAAAAAAAATCCATTCTCTGTTACATAACACTCCTCCTTACTCTTGCGAAGATCTTTGTGTAAAGCTGCATAAATTTCCGTTTCATGTGCCACTACAGCAGCTTTTAGTTTTTGTAATTGTGCTTTTCTAAATGCATAGGGCTGTGTAGCCCTTGTTTCAAAATAAGCCCGCATTTTTTCTAGTTGCTCCATTCGTATTTAATCTAAATTTGTATTAAAGTTACGCAACTATGACGGATGAACAATATATGCGCCTTGCTATACAAGAAGCAAAAAAAGCATTTGATAGAGATGAAGTACCTGTTGGTGCTGTTTTGGTAATTGGAGAAAGAATAATTGCTCGCAGCCACAATCAAGTTGAACTATTGAATGACAGTACGGCACATGCAGAAATATTAAGCCTTACTACTGCATACAATGCGCTAGGTAGCAAGTATGTGCCAGATGCTACGCTGTACGTAACCGTTGAGCCATGCTTGATGTGCTGTGGTGCTTTGCATTGGAGCAAAATAGCAAGGGTTGTTTTTGGCGCTTATGATGACAAGAATGGGTATAGAAAATACACAGGAGAAAACAATCCCTTTCACCCTAAAACTGAATTGGTAGGAGGCATATTGGAACATGAATGTGCGGAGATAATGAAAAGTTTTTTTAGAGCGAAACGATAGCGTTTACGCAAAACAGAATAAAAAATCTATTTGCAGAATTTTATTTTTTTGCCATTAATTTTGCTAAACAATTATTCATATTTAAAATTTACACAATGGCATTTACATTACCACCGCTCCCATATGCATACGAAGCTTTGGAGCCACATATTGATACAGAAACCATGCACATTCACCACGATAAGCACCATCAAGCCTATGTGGATAATGTAAACAAAGCAATAGCAGGTACAGAACACGAAAACAAAACGATAGAAGAATTGGTAGCAAACGCAGGTGCAATAAGCCCGGCAGTACGCAACAATGGTGGTGGCCATTGGAACCATACTTTTTTTTGGGATTCTTTACAAAACAACAATGGAGCAAAACCAAGTGGCAAATTAGCAGAAGCTATTGATGCTGCTTTTGGAAGTTTTGATGCATTTAAAGAAAAGTTTAATGCGGCAGGTACTACCCGTTTTGGAAGCGGTTGGGCTTGGCTAATTGTGCAAGACGGTAAATTGGCTGTAAGTTCTACGCCAAACCAAGACAATCCTTTAATGGATATTGCAGAAGTAAAAGGTGCGCCAATATTAGCTTGCGATGTGTGGGAGCATGCATATTACCTAAAATATCAAAATAAAAGACCAGCTTATTTAGAAGCATTTTGGAATGTTGTAAACTGGGATAAAGTGGCGGAACGTTTTGAAAAAGCTTAATATATATTTTTTACACAAAGCCCATCATTTCGGTGGGCTTTTTTATTGTCTTCATTTTTATAAACTAAATTTTACATTTTTTCAACAATAGCCGTATGATAAAATTATTTTAAACAAATCTCTATAACTTTAGTCCAAATATTAAAAAATGAAAAAAGCTATTGTTATATTTTTATCGGCAATTACTTTGTATAGTTGTGCAAAAAGAATTACTTCTAATAAAATTGCTACAAATTCTAGCGAAGTAAAAGTGAATGACCCACTGCAGCCAGCAACACCTCCAATGTCTGAAGTAAAAACAGTAGCAGCTCCTGTTGTAGTAGATCTGAAAGATATGCCCGAGCCAAAAATAAAAAAAGAAAGTATAGAAGTGGCAGCAGGTAAAGAAACTTTTAAAGCAAAATGTGGCAGTTGTCACGAGCTTAAACCAGCAGAAACGTACACATCAGCCAAATGGGTAAAAATAATAGATTGGATGGCGCCTAAAGCAAAATTAAATGCATCCGAAAAAGAAAACGTGCTTGCTTATGTTAGTTTTTATGCCAAAACTGAAAGCTAAATTTAAAAAAGAAAAAAAGCTGCCTTGTAAAGGCGGCTTTTTTTTTACAAATAGGATGTTAAAAACTTTTTTAATACAGAGGTTAAACAACTTTAAAAAATAAGAGTCAGATAGTTTAATAGAAAAAAATATTACTATGCCTTCATTAAATAGAATAAAGAACCAACATCTTTTGTGGCGAGCAGCATTTGGCCCTATGGCAGAAAATGTGGCAGAGCTTGATAATATTACTCCAAAAAAATTATGGGCTACATTGCTCAGCACATCTGCAGATATGCCTGCAAAGATGAATATAGCAACTGACCCACGCACAGATAAAGCGTATATGAATGAAGATGGTACACCCATGCAGTATCAAAAAATGGATGCTGTTACCAGAAAATTGATAGCCCAACAATATAGAGATGATTTAAAAAATATGAACATTGCTTGGCTAAATAAAATGATTAATAGCAAAGCGCAGTTAAGAGAAAAAATGAGTTTTTTTTGGCATGGTCATTTTGCTTGTCGTTCTAGAAATGCGAGGGCTTCGCAAGATCTTTTTAATATTATAAACGAAAATGCATTGGGCAATTTTGGGGATTTGTTAAAAGCAGTAAGCAAATCACCAGCAATGATACAATTTTTAAATAACCAACAAAACAGAAAAGGCCACCCAAACGAAAATTTTGCTAGAGAAGTAATGGAACTTTTTACACTTGGTAGAGGCAATTATACAGAAAATGATATTAAAGAATCTGCGAGGGCTTTTACAGGATGGGCATTTGATAAAGATGGCACTTTTATTTTTAGAGCACGCATACACGATGATGGAGAAAAGACATTCTTTGGGCAAAAAGGCAATTTTAATGGAGATGACATTTTAAATATTCTTTTAAAAAATCCGCAAACAGCCAATTATATCTGTAAAAAAATGTACAAGTTTTTTGTAAATGAAAATGTGGATGAGGATAAAGTAAAATATTTAGGCGCACGTTTTTTTAAAAATAATTATGATATAAAAAAATTGCTTGAAGATATTTTTACAAGCGATTGGTTTTATGAGAAAAAAAATATAGGCGTAAAAATAAAATCACCAGTAGAATTAATGGTAGGGCTAAGAAGATTTTTACCCCTACAAATGGATAACGATGATGCGCAATTGCTTTTTCAAAAAGTATTGGGGCAAGTTTTATTTTACCCACCAAATGTAGCAGGATGGCCAGGAGGCAAAAATTGGATAGATAGCAGCACGCTTATGGTGCGCTTGCAAATGCCCCAAGTCATTAGCTCAAAAGATGCTATATATATTCGCCCAAAAGATGATGACGATACCAACATGGGTATGACAGAAGAAAAAAAATTTCGATTGGGGAAAAATGCCGCATTTACTAAAAGTGGAGTAAGTGCTGTCATTAATTGGGGTATGGTAAATAAAATTTTTGAAAGTACAGCTAGGCCACAATTGGCTCAAACCATCATAGATAGTTTATTGCAAACAAAAGGTAGGGTAAATGATACTTTACTTGCAAAATATTTAAACAACGAAAGCCGAGAAAGTTTTATAAAAAGTGTAGTGGTAAATGTGATGAGTACGCCAGAGTATCAACTATGTTAGGATTAAAGATTTGTGATTGAAGATTTAAGATTACTTCTAAAGCAAAATCTCTCCTTCAATTTTGCAAATTAAAAAACATAATAAACTCAGAATAATAAAATAATCTTAAATATTAATTCTTCAATCAAAAATAATTCCTCATGTTATTCAAACGCAAAGAATTTCTCCAAATAGGTTCACTTGCAACTGCATCTTTAATGATGCCTAAATTTTTAAAGGCACTTGAA
>JAYSWO010000152.1:0-37654 GCA_043717975.1 Ferruginibacter sp.
CCTTTACAGCAATGGTTATTTAAAAGATTCATGCGCTTTGCTACATTACTAAACAAGGTTAGTAAGCGCTCAGCAGGAATAATTTATTAACGTTGGTAATTACCTCTTTTGAGAAAATAGATGTAAAATAAATAGCATTTCAAAAGCCCTACTTTATAATTTTATATGGTAAAATTATAAGGGCAATAAGCTAATTAAAATAAGTAGAGAAGAGGTTTTACATGTGCGTAGGCGGGCCCCTATTAGAATGGGTGCTTAGGCTGTAAGTTATACAATCGTCTATATGAATTGTATATAAATTATTGAATGATAATTTTTGGATTGTAGTTAATGTATCTACATTAGTATGCGGGGTTGCTAACTGATGATCGCATACTGTACATTTTTTAATCTCCTTTGTTATGTGTGTGCTATGCTCACAATCCCCATCCACACCAGCAAAGTATATATTCTTTTCGCAGGCAGTGGCTTTTGCTAAACTTAGCTTTACATTTTCATGCGTATGAAATAACGATATAGGTAAGTTACTAGCTAAGTAAACTAGCAATAATAATAAAGCCTTAAATTGTATCGTTTTTATTTGAATCATGCAACTATGTTGCAAAAATAGCAAACTATTTCATTCTCTCAAAATAATATTTTGGGGGTTGGTAGTAATCTTAGTTTGCATACCCGATCATTTTTTTTGTTGTTATTCTATTTGGGTGCGAAAGGCATTTTCTATATAAATGGAAAACCAATTTCTTAGGTACATAATAAGCGCATGTTGAATATTTCTAAGAATACGCAATTCACTAAGCTTTTGCAACTTTAGCTAATTACTTTATTATACATATATAAATAAAATTGGAAGAAGTTTTTTTTACTAGGGCAGGTAAGGGAGCCATATTTGGCGTACAAGAAAAAAACGAGGAGATTCATTTAAATAAAAAAGCCATGAACAAAAAACACTTTGTTCATGGCGGCTTTTTTATTTTTGTCCTATAATTTGGCTCCCACACTCACAAAAAATGTTCTTCCATCCGCAGGCAATGCGCCGGGTCCGGGGTAACCACCCGCACGGCGAGTAAAATATGTTTTATCGAAAGCATTGTTTATACCTGCTTTTATTTTTATGCCTTTTACCAATTTATAGGCAGCTGTAATATCAGTAATAGTGTAAGAAGGTATAATACCGTTTTGTGCATTGGCGGTTGGAACTTCCGTATTATTTGCATCACTAAATGTAGCAGCTACACTACTAAGTTGTGAGGTAAATAAAAAATCTTTGTACCCGAATGTTATACCACCCCTAAAAATATGTTGCGGCGCATTCTCTACTAGTTTTCCTTTAGTAGATGCATCTTTATGGTCGCTACTATATTTTGCATTTGTATAGCTGTATGATCCAAAAACAATAATATCTACTTTGTTATTTTTTAATAGTGCCTTTATTGGGTTTATTTCTACATAGCCTTCAAAACCTTTGCTAGTGCTTGCACCCACATTTGTTATAAGCCTATTGGTAGTGCCAGTAGGTGTAATACTTCCTATGCGATTGTTGTATTGCAAATAATAACCGCTTACATCAAACTGCAAATAATTTTTAATCTTTCCTCTATATCCTACATCAATATTGTATCCTTTTGCATCTTTCAAATTATCATCTACTACATCGGTTGTAGGAGGTGCTTGTAGGTTTGCAAATTGTATAGGCCTATATGCTTGCGATGCATTGGCATATACTTCTGTTGTATTGGTTACATGGTACTCCGCACCAATACCGGCTAGTACGAAACTACGACTGCGTTGTATGTTTTGCAAAATTATTTCTTGCCCCGTAGTTGTATATCCATTGCGCCCACTTGCTGCGCCTTGCAGCCACTCATATCTTACAGCAGGTATAATCAATATTTTTTTACCAATACGAAAAATATTTTCTACAAATGCCGCTATATTTTTAGAATTAAATTGTATATCTCTCGGATACTCTGCAAGGGTGGTTACATCATAATCTGTGCCTGTAGTTCCTTTTCCATCTGCTCTTCGTGAAGTGGTGCCTGTGTATAAACGAATACCACCCGAAATCGTATTTTTCATTTTGCCCAAATGATAATCGGTAATGATTCTACTTTCTAAGCCATAGTTTCTATAATTATCTATGTTTACTAATCTATTGTTGTATGCAAGTGTAGCCGCATTAATACTATCTTTTACTGTAATAGACTGTAAAAAACCTACACTGTTTCTATCACCAATAGTGCCATACAATTTTGTGTTCCAAATGGTATTATCATTTATGGTATAATTGGCTATAATAGCTAGTGTAGTCCAGGTTATATTAAACCAGTTTCTACTACGAAAGCTTTGTTGTGCATCTTGTTGTAATTGTGCATCAGTAAGCCCACCCGGTTGTTGGCTGCGTATATGTGAGCGCATAAGTTCTGCTGTTATTGAAAACTTACTGGTAAAATGATATGTTACTGTACCATAACCTGCATTAGAAAAATAGGCACTATTTTCTCTCCATCCGTTGCCATTTCTATGATCAAAAAAACTATAATAATTTACTTTTCCTTTTTTGCCACCAATGGCATTATAACTGTTAAACAAACCATTGCTTCCTACAGTTTGTTGCGTCTCCAATTCCACAGGTTTATTTATTTCGCTACCATTTCGCAAAATATAATTCACCATACCTCCAAACTGTGGCCCATATTGCAAAGCACCTTGTCCTCTTACAATTTCTATACGTTGTACGGCTTGTAATTGTGGGTTGTAATATGCTTCGGGGTAGCCAAAAGGATCAGCAGCTATATCATATCCATTTTGGCGTACATTAAATTCCCAACTTCTATTGGGGCTAAGCCCACGAGCAGCAATACCAATTTGTATACCACTTGGATCGCTCTCCCAAATATGAATGCCGGGTACTTTTGCCAGTACTTGTCTCATGGTATTGGTAACCACATTGCCTTGTACATTATCCATCACAATCAAAGCATTTTTTTTGCCTGCATAAATATTTGTGCCTACAATTTCGGGCAATTGTTGATAATCGCTTTTACTGTTTCTCCCTACCACGGTTATATCTTGTAAGTTTTTTATGTGCATGGTATCTTCCATACTTTCCACCACTTTTATTTGTGCTTCACAAATCTCGTTTTGTAAAAGCAATACGGCAATTGCGATCATTATTCCTCTATACATCTATTTTTTATTTAGGGCACAAAAGTCTTTACTAATTTTATTAATAGATATAGCTATCGGGAAAATGGTTTTCATATTCGGGAAAAAAGCTTGTAAAAGAATCTTTTTTTATATTTGTTAGACAAGCCTAACTTTGTTAAAAGATAAAATATGAAAATAATACCAATCAGTTTTTCGTTTCTAGTGGCTTTTATAGGTTTAAAAGCGCAAACTCCGATACAAACCGATAGGCCTGACCAAACAGAATGTCCATTTATAACACCGGTAGGATTTATACAAGCAGAAAATGGATTTACGTATGAAAATATAGATAAGCATCATAAATCTATTACACTTCCAACAATACTTTGGAAATATGGAATAAATAAAAATGTAGAATTTAGATTGATAACCGAAGCCAATACTACTAAGTCATATGGCAGTAAAGTGTCAGGCTTGGTGCCTACCATCGTTGGGTTTAAAGTAAGTGTAAGCGAGGAAAAAGGCATAATACCAGCTACCGGTTTTATTGGCCACATAGCCATACCCAATGCAGCATCAAATAATTTTAAAGCTACTTATTATGCTCCATCTTTTAGGTTTAATATGCAGCATACACTAAGCAATCAATTTACTTTAGCATACAACCTTGGCGCAGAGTGGGATGGAGAAACGCCCGAACCAACATTTATTTATACCCTTACCAGTGGTATGGTCATTACAGAAAAGCTTGGTGCATATATTGAACTATATGGCTTTGCGCCACAAAAACAGTCAGCAGATCATAGAGCTGACGGGGGCTTTACGTACTTAATTACAAACGATGTAATGGTAGATATTTCGGGTGGCTTTGGTATAACAAAAGAATCTCCAGAAAATTATTTTGCCTTGGGATTTTCTTATAGATTTAATACAAAAGCCCGTAAGCCATAATATAACTGCTTATGCCTATTTTTGACAAATGAAAACTATATACACATTTACATTAATTATTATTTCCGTTTCATTAATTATCATTTCATGCTCGCCTACCAATGCTTTCAAAAAAGATAAAACAGCTTTTGATGCATCGGCAATCATTACAAAATATAAAGCTATTGGAGATTTAAATGATTCTTATTTTACCATCAAGGAAAATAATTTTTTTGAATTTTACATGCAATTGTTTGATAGTGTAAAAAACACAGCTTACCCTGGCAAATACACCAAAAGCGGTGACACCTTATTTTTAAATTTTTACAATAAGGGTGCAGAAGCATTTTTAGGCAGCAAAGCACTCATCAATAACAATAAAAAGGAAATTGTTTTTTTTGATAAATTATTGGGAGTAAAAAGAAAATTGATTTTTAATTAAAGATGGTTTTGGTTTTAGTTCAACCATTTATTAAAATAGATGTTAACGCAAACTTTTTACCCAACATAAAACCCATTCTTCATAGCGTACACCACCAGTCCCACTGTATTTTTTACATTCATTTTTTCCATTACTTTTAAGCGACAACCCTCCACAGTACGTGGGCTAAGGGCTAGTTTATCGCCTATTTCTTTATTGGTATATTCTTTGCAAATAAGGTAGATAACTTCTTTTTCTCTTTCGGTAAATTCCACTTTATCCGTTTTTTTATAGGGGTTAAAACGGCTTTTGGCAATCATGGTTGCCAGCTTATGATTGGTGGTTTTGCAGTAATAGGGTTCATTGTTATACACACTCCGTATGGCTTCTGTTATTTCTACCTTGCCTGCATTTTTTATAAGAAACCCTTGTGCTCCAGCCTCAAGCATTTCTATTATTAAGTCGTTTTCATCAAACATAGATAATCCAATAATGCCTATTTGCGGTAGTATTTCTGCAATTTTTTGTGTGGCTTCTATGCCATCCATTATGGGCATTTTTATATCTGTAATAATTACATCTGGGTTTAATTTTTGTGCAAGCTCTACCAACTGCAAACCGTTTTCTGCTTCACCTACCAAGGTAATATCTTTAAACTTTGAGAGCATCAGTTTAAAACCGTCTCTAAAAATTTCATGATCATCTGCTATAAGTAGTCGTATATTTTCTTTAACAATTTCCATATTTTTATGTTGGTATTTCTATTTCAAAACTAGTACCACTGCCAGGCTGTGTATGCACTACCAATTGCCCACCCAAAAGCTGGGCTCTACTTTGCAAACTTAATAAGCCCACACCTTTGGCTTCTAATGATTTTTCGCTGTAGTTAAAGCCAATACCATCGTCTTTGGTTTGCAAAAATATTGATTTGTCTTTTTTAACAATATTTATATGTAGCATAGTAGCCCTAGCATGTTTAATCGTATTCTGCATTATTTCTTGTATAACCCTGTATAAATTTACCTCCTGCTCAGGCTTTAAAGAAAAATCATCTGTATTGAAATCTATTTCTAAAGGATGCAGTAATTTTAATTTACTTATATATTCATGTGTAGCTTTAATAAAACCTTTTCGTACAAGTGTATTTGGTAAAAGGTCGTAAGATATTTCTCTAAATCTTTGGATGATATTATCTATTTGCTTTGATGATTTTTCAAGCACTGCATTTTCTGTTTCGTCTTCGGGTTCTAAATGGTTTATTTGCAGTTTTATGGCGGAGAGCATTGGCCCTAATTCATCATGTAAATCTCCTGCTATTCTTTTTCTTTCTGCCTCTAAGGTATTTATTTCAGCGGCAATTCGAGCCTGTTGCCAATAAGATACTTTTCTTTGCTGCCGTACAATAGCCGATATAAAAAAGATTACTACTACGCCAATGATAATAGAAGCTATGTATGCTACATGAAACATTTTATTATTGCTTTTTTGGGTTATTAATTTCTATCTTTTCAGGTATGATGTAAATGGCATATGCAAAGAAAAGATACGTGATAGCATTTATGTAATAATGAATATTTAATATAGCCCTACCATTTGGTGTTTTAGCAAAAGAGAAAAAAACCAAATTAAATAAAAGTATCAGAAACGCGTTGTACAATATTGAAAAACTACTAGCCCAAAACCAGAAGTTTTTTGTAATTTTTGTATTTACTTCCAGTATTTGTACACTTAAAATATTGGTATAAATATATAAAGCAACGATGGCAGAAAAAACAAAAACAAATCTATACAATTCATTAAAACTTTCGTTAAAAATAGTATTGCCAATAGCTACTATTGTCCAAAGAATAAATAATATGCTTCTCGTTTTTTTTGTTATAAAATTATTTAAATATACCAATTTCATGAATAAATAAAAGTAAATAAACAAATAAATATTAAAATAAAACTGAGAAGGGCGGGTGATTAAAAACACATATTTGATAAGAAAGTTAATGGCCTCTATAATGAAGTCTGCCACAATCATATAAATAAATGGGCGGTATTTTGGGTTTATTTTTTTATGCTTATATAAGCCCATTATGCTTGGTATGAAACACGTAAAACCCAATAAAAATTGTAGTGTTTTTGTCATATTGATTTACAGTCAACTTTTAATTTCATATAATTAATTATAAAGTTAATTGATTAAAAAAACACTTTTCATAAAAATTCAACTAAGCATACAATATGCTTAGTTGAATAAATTTCTTTATGGCGTTTCAGCCCACTCACCACCTCCTAAATCGTCATCTGGTTCACCACCGTCTTTTGCTGCTGTATTACTTTTTCCACCACAATCTGTAGGTTTTTTAATATAAAGCGTGCTATAATCTGATTTTATACCTACTACTATTATATGTACTGCATTTTTTTCATCCATACCATATATTACCCTTAGTCCAATGCAACTGTCGTTTGAAATAATGGCTCTTACAATACTACTATTAAAAGAGCAAGAATCGCCAAAAATTGCATTACTGGTAGGAGATGCCGTTGGCTTATTCCTTTGATATCTAGCTGTCCAAACCGCTATTGTATCTTTTGTCATAAAATGGCATTTAGCTTGTAGTGCAATTGCTTGTTTGTTGGTTACTGTTCCTGTGTAACCATCGCAATCTGTTACCGGCTCCATATCAGTACATTGACTAAAAAATAAAACGGAGAAAATTGCACATACCGTTAGTAGAACTTTCGAAGAAAGAAATTGTTTTTTCATGAGTGTTAGTTATGGTTTAAAAATAAAAAATCAATATTAATTTAAATTTCAATAGGAATAAACAGGTATTTATACGCAATTTTTACAGGTAGTTGTGGCAAATATTTCAGTAGTTGCCACATAGGTATTGTAAATCACAGTATGTAATTTTGTAATATAAATGTAAAAAACGAATAATAATTAATTTAATATCAATAATATAATTATAAATAGATTTTAAAATTGTAGGGGTTTTGGGATGTCGCTTCATAACAGGAGCGGCATTTTTCATGTGGCTTACTATCAGTATTTTTTGCCAATGGATTAACTTAAAAAAAATTATGTTACATTCATTCTGCCAATGGCCAGAACTATTATCCCTATATTAATTTGGTGTATGTTTTTATGCACATATACTGCGATTGCACAACAGCCCGCATACACATACTATAGCATACGAGATGGGCTTAGTAGCAACGATACCTACAATTGCATAGAAGATAAAAAGGGGTTTTTATGGATTGCTACAGAAAATGGAGTTTCTCGTTTTGATGGAAAAAAATTTACCAATTATACAACTTCAAGTGGCTTGCCCGATAATGATATACTTTCTGTGCAGATGGACAATGATGGTGTAATATGGGTATTGCCTTTTCAACGGACGCCAGCCTATTATGATGAACAACAGGATAGGTTTATAAATAGTAGAGAAGATAAGGAACTCAAAAAAATTGTATTGGGAAATGTAAATAATACCAATGCATTAACTACTGGGGGAATGGCATTTTGTAATAATGATGGCTCTTTTTACATTTATAAAAACAAAGTTTGCCATGTTTTTAAACTTTCCAATACCATCTCTTTTATGGCTACCTGCCGTGTAATAGCGGGAGAAGAAAATAAATATTTGGCGGTATCTAATGATTCTTTGCGCACATTTCAAAGTGGAAAAATAATTAAAAGCGTTTTGCTTGATAGAAAAGTAACACGAACTGCTTTTGCCAATAATCAATTGTACATTGCTGATTCTGCTTCGTTGCACAAAATAAGTGTACTTCCCAATGGGAGTGTAAAAAATGTAAATAGCATTTCATTGCCTTTTAATATTATTGGATTAAATTTTACCGGCAAACAGATAGCCATTTCTTCTGGCAGTGGTAATATTTATTTTATAGATACAGCAACGTTAAATGTAAGCCCACAAGGTTTTTCGTTTAACGCATTGGTTAGGTACATATATGAAGATAAAGTTGGTAACACCTGGATTTGTACAAGAGAGAGTGGATTAATACGATACCAACAAAAAGGAATTTTAACGATAAATGAAGAGGCATATCAAAGAAATTTTAATGCGATTTGTTTTTGGAACAATAAATTAGTAGCAGGCACAAACGACGGACAAGTGTATGTGTACAATAAAACATACGATTATACAATAGCTAAAATAGTTGGCGAAAAAAATTATTATAGTTGGATAAGGCAACTGGAAGTAGGAAACAAAAGTTTATTGGTAGCAGCAGAAGGTGGGTTGTACAAATTTGATGCAAGCATGAAGCCTTTACCAGTATTTAATTTGGCTAAAAATTATGCTAGCAAGGCATTCATTTATTTAAATGATAGTATCATTGTAACTGGCAATAGTGGTGGAGTAAAAAAAATGAATTTCTACAATTCTTATTACACAGACTCTGCTAGAGTGAGGGTTACTGCATTAGAGGCAGCTTCTCAACAAAATATTTATGTGGGATCTAATACAGGGTTGTATAAATGGGAAAAGTTTAAACAACTAATCTATTTAGGTGCAAAATTTCCAATACTTTCCAACAGGGTAAGCTCATTTGCATTTAATAAGGCAGATAATATATTATGGACAGGATTGGCTACCGATTCTTTAGTAGCTTTAGAAAATGATAAACCCATAGCCATTATTCCACTTGGTTTACAACTGCCAGGTAATGAATGTAGAACTTTATACAGCAAACAAAAAGGCATTTTATGGGTAGGTACAAATTTGGTATTGGCAAGAATAAATTACCAAGTAGCAAATAGTAAACTTGAATATAAAATTTCTGTATTTACCACAGCTGATGGTATAGCAGGAAAACAAATAAATGATATTGCAGAACGCAACGATACCATGTATGTAGCCACAAATGCAGGCATCAGCATGTTACCTGTATCGCTCAATTTTGACATACCAAATATTCCACTTTTTATAACGGGGGTAAAAATAAATAATCTAGACACTTCATTGCAAAAATCGTATAATCTTAGCTACAAGCAGAATAACATTAATATTGCATTTGCATTTGCCGATTTAGGCTCTACCACAGAAAGAATGTATGAATACAGAATAAATAATGCAGCTTGGATAAAGACAAATACCGAAAACATAGCCTTGCAACAATTAGCCTCAGGTATCTACAATCTACAAATACGTGCTTTAAAAAGAAATGGTATTCCTTCAGAAATGATAACAACAGTTGCTTTTAAGATAGAAACTGCTTTTTGGAAAACTTGGTGGTTTTGGCTATTCGTTGCTCTACTCATTGGAGGTTTAATTTTTTACATAACCCAACAACGCAACAAAATAAAAAGAGAGCAAAGTATCCAAACATTAATTACAGAAAAAAAATTATCTGAATTAGAACTTCGTGCACTAAAAGCACAAATAAATCCACACTTTGTATTTAATTGTCTTAACTCCATAAAATTTCTTAATCATCAAAAGCGATTTAAAGAAACAGATATTTACTTAGATAAATTTTCTTACTTACTCCGCAAAACCTTGGATTTTTCTGGCTTACAAAAGATACCACTAGAAGAAGAATTGGCATACAGTAAAAATTATTTAGAATTGGAAAAACTTAGACTTGGTGATAAATTAAATTATGAAATATTTACGGATGCCAGTATTGATACATCCAAAACCTTAGTGCCTCCTATGCTGCTGCAGCCATATTTGGAAAATGCTGTAAAGCATGGCATACGCCACTTGGCGGGGGTAGAAGGTAAAGTGATTATTGAAACCCAAAGAATGGAGAATAAAATATTGTGTAGCATTATAGACAATGGAGTAGGCATTGAAAATGCTAAAGCGCTAAATAAATTAAGTAATCCAAATCACCAAAGCCATGGCAATACCTTACAACAAAGAAGAGCGGCATTGTATGATGTAGAAGTAACGATTTCTAATGGTGATAATGGAATTGGAACAACAGTTACACTTACTTTACAAAACGAACAAAACTTATGAGTACATTAAAAAATATAAAAACAATATTGGTGGATGATGAAGCCAATAATTTGCAATTTTTACAATCTCTGTTAAAAGATAATTGCCCATCCATACAAGTAATGGAAACGGCAAATTCTGCTGCCGATGGTTTGTTAATGATACAAGAGCTAAAGCCGCAATTGGTATTTATGGATGTGGACATGCCAGGCATGACCGGATTTGAAGTATTAAAAAAATTAGAACCGCTTAGCTTTGAAGTGATTTTTGTAACCGCCTACAACCAATATGCTATGGAGGCATTTGAATATAATGCGGTAGCGTACATTACTAAACCAATTGTTACTGAAAAACTATTAGCTGCGGTTGAAAAAGCCATTGTTAAGATTGAAGAAAAAAAATATACCGAACATATATTCTCTTTATTAGAAAACGTACAACAAAAAAATGAGCACGATAAAATTGCTTTGCCCACATTACAAGGATTACAATTTGTAAAACTTAACCAAATATGCTATGTAGAAAGTAGTGGTAATTACAGCAATTTTTTTCTGGCAGATAATACCAAAATAATGGTGAGCCGACAGCTGGGAGAATATGAGAAATTATTGCCAGTTGATAATTTTGTTAGAATACACGATAAACATATTATAAACCTTACTTGCATACAAGAATACATAAAAGGAAGTGGCGGCGAAGTGATTTTAGAAAATGGTGCAAGGCTTACTGTAGCGGCACGCAGAAAGGATGAATTGCTTAGTAGGTTTGAAAAATGGTTGCGTAAAAAGTAAAATATTTTACTTCCAGTGGCATAAAAATGAGCAGCGATTAAAATGATTTTTAACAATGAAGTGGTTGCACCCAGTGAAGTATAAACAATATTTGGGCATCTCTAAAAACTCCTTCTTTAATAAAAGCCTGCTCAAAAACCTATAAGGTTTTGTTTGGCTTCTTTTAAATTAATAGTCTCTACAAAAACCTTATAGATTTACAAAGGCTACAATACTTTCAAGGCTTAAAATACTCCTTAAAAATTCAACCCCTTTCAAAAATATCAAAGATTTCGCTTGTATTTGGGTAGCTCCTAACGGAGCAAAAATGCATGATTATTAAAAAATCTTGTGTCTAATATCTAGCGTCTAATAATCTAATGTCTAACATCTTTCTCACGCTTATACATTCCACCCTTACGCTTATACATTCATCCTTTTCTAGTAGTATTTTCTTTTTCATCTTTATGTTGAGAAATGAAATATCAAAACTACATACGCATATTTATTTTAACTAACTGCTTATTTTTAAGTGAGTACATATTTGCGCAGCAACCACTTAACCAAATAAATATTATAAGCTTTACTGTAAAAAATAAACTACCTGCAGATGTAAGTACTTGGGGAAGCATACCTGCAAGCCTATTATTGGTAGCACAAAAATTACCACAAGTACAAATACAAGGCATAAAGTTGGTTTTACAAATAAGGCAAGCGGGTGCAAAAATATGCGGCAACAATGCGCAAGCCACCGTTATAATCGATGTTTTTGAAGTGCGTAATTTTTCTGCCAATGAACTTGCAGGCATATTGTCTAATTGTCCAAAACTTAAGCCGAGCGATTATTCCTTGTGCGCACAATTTTTTAATATAGATAACTATCCTATAAGCAGAGAATTTTGTAAAGAGTTTATGGTTGAAGATATAGTACAGTCTTTTAGTGCACCACAAAATATTTCACCAACAAACGAAAAGAAATTTAGAGAGTCTGATATAAAAGCTCCACTAACATTTAGATGGACACCTGTTTTACCAAAACCCAAAGACCCCGTAATGTATAAGCTGCGTGTATGGCAGCTTATGCAGGGGCAAACAGGTACGCAAGCCATGAAATCTAACGACCCTATTGTAGAAAAAGAAGTGTCTAATATTAACCAAGCTATTATTTCAAACTTAATTACAGGGCCTTGTAAACCGCCATACCTATGCGACTTTGTATGGAACGTACAAGCATTAGATAGGGAAGGGAAACCCATTGGGAAAAATATGGGCACTAGCGAATTGTATTTTTTTAAAATAAAATAAGTATTTTTTTATTTCTGTGGATAAAAAGTTTCTTAATAATAAAATAAATAGAAAATTAAAAATAAACTCTCATAAAAACTTAAAAATGAAAAAACTAATCCCCGCTTTATTCTTTACTCTATTATTAATTAATACAAATGCACAACAGTGGCAGTCGGTATCTGTAGGGTACGATCATACAGCGGCTGTAAAAAAAGATGGTACTCTTTGGGCATGGGGTGTAAATAAATTTGGGCAACTAGGCAACAATTCTAAAATAAATACAACGACTCCCCTACAAATTGGTACTGACAATAGTTGGGCTGTAGTATCCGCAGGAAACAGGTGGACATTGGCACTAAAAAATGATGGCACAATGTGGTTTTGGGGAAATCATAATGGCTTTTATTTGAGCAATAAAAATAATTTGCCAATAAAAGTTGACAATGCAAAAGATTGGAAAAGAATACAAGCAGGAGAAGGGCATTTTATGGCGATGAAAAAAAATGGCACTTTATGGGCGTGGGGTTATAATCGATTTGGCCAATTAGGTGTTGGTGATACTTTAGATAAAAAGTTGCCAAAGCAAATTATGCCTAGTACAACTTGGCTTGATTTTTCAATAAAAGGAAGTAATGGAGCAGCCATAAAATCAGACGGTACACTTTGGGCATGGGGAGATAATTATATGGGACAGTTAGGAAATGGCAACAGATTAAAGTCTAGCACTCCTCAAAAAATTGGAAATAGTAATGATTGGAAAAATATTTTTTGTGGTGGATTATACTTTGTTGGGTTAAAAAACAATGGCACTATTTGGGGATGGGGTAATAATTATTATTCTCAAATGTTGGGTGTTTTAATAAGTGGATTAAGCCCTACTCAAATTGGTATTGATAATAATTGGGCTACAATTGCAGTGCAGAATCATTTATTTCTTGGTATTAAAACCGACGGAACGCTGTGGGCTGGCGATAATGGGCAGCATGGAGAATTTGGAGATGGTACAAATCTAAACTCAAAAAAACCTATTCATCAAGTAGGTACTCTTAACGACTGGAAAGCAATAAGCACGTTTGGATTTTCAGTGTTTGGGTTTAAGACAACAGGCCGTTTATGGGCTTGGGGCAGTAATAAAAATGGTGAGTTTGGTAATGGTACAATTACAAGTACTAATATTCCAATATTAATAAATTAGAAAAATATTTACATTGAAACATACCTTATAAAACTAATATTAATCGCTTTAATAAATCATTAAAACAACTGTTATGAATCTATTTAAAAAACTTTTACTCTTACTTATGTGCTTTGCTTGCAGGTATGCAATGGCACAGCCTGGGCAAGCCCAAATAAGTATTATAAATTTTACCGTAAAACAAAAACTACCTGCGGATGTAAGCACATGGAATAGCATACCAGCAAGCCTCGTATTGGTAGCAAAATATATGGGGCAAGGTAATATTGTAGGAAGCAAACTTGTAGTTCAAATAAAAAAGGGAGGATCGCTTGTTTGCGGAAACAATCAGCAATCTTCTATTTTTTTAGATGCGTTTCAAACAAGAAATTTTAGTGCAAATGAGCTAACTGGCTATCTTACACAATGCCCAAAACTATCGCCAGGGAGTTATACTTTGTGTGTACAATTTTATGGAGAAGATAGAAAAGAAAAAAGCCCGGAAGTATGCAGGCCTTTTACGGTAGAAGATGAAGTGCAAGTACAAGAAAGTTATAGCCCACCACAAAATATAACACCAGGCAATGGGAAAGTATTTAAGCCAGAAGAATTAAAAGGCCCAGTAACTTTTAGGTGGACACCGCTTGTGCCTAAACCTAAAGAGCCTGTAACCTATCGCCTAAGAGTATGGCAGCTAATGCAAGGGCAAAATGGTATAAATGCTATGAAAACCAATCCGCCGATTGTAACAAAAGATGTAGATAATATTACACAAGCAGTAGTTACCAATATTTATACTGGGCCATGTAGGCCGCCATATTTATGTGATTATGTATGGCAAGTGCAAGCTGTAAATAGAGATGGTAAACCTATGGGTAGCAATGAAGGTAAAAGTGAATTGTGGGGTTTTAAAATTCAAAACAATATTGACATACAAATAGACAGTGTAAAATTTGGTTGCTGTATAGATGGAAAACAATCTGTTTACATAAAAGTAAAAAACAACTTAGCAACTGCTGTAAATATTGTTGCTATAAAGTATAAGGTAAATGGGGTGGGTGCTTCTATACCGCTAACTCCCATCGCACCACCCCTTGTTCAAAATATTGTTGGCAATGGTACACAAGTTTTTACATCATCTATAGATTGTATAAACGCAGCAAGCTTTTTAAAGTTTTTAGTAGATGCTGAAGATGTAGCTGACCCTGATAATAAAGAAACAGAAGTAGCAAGTGATACATTGAAATGCAGATGCGATGCATGTGATGAAAAGAATTTTTCACTAACTACACCATCGCCTTCACAAATAAATTTTGCAAATAATATTTTATCATTTACCCAACCAATAACCGTAGGTTCTGTAAAACCTGTAAAAAGTATAAAAGCAGAATTGGTTTATTTTGAAATGGTGCCAGAAAATAATTATTGTATTCCATGTAACAAAGATGCTGCCACTTATGGGCATTTTGCTAATGGTACAAATAGTATGGAATGGAACACGGTTAACGTTCCACAAAATTTTAATATAACCACACCACAAATGACGCCATGCTGTAGTGCAGTGTTTAAATGGTGCATTCGATACAAAATTGAATTTAAAGATTGTACCACTTGTAACAAACTCGTTTGTTATGAGAAGAAAAAAGAAGGATGCACAAAAGATCATTAATCAGCAAAAAAAATGCTAACTACTTAAAATAAAAGTTATGAAAAAGATAATTCTATTTATACTAATTGCTGTAATGATGAGTGCATCATTATTAGCACAAAAAAAATCACCAACTGTATCTACTTCAGCCGTGGCGGTATGTTGCCCGGAGTTTAAATTAGAGCAAGATTACAAGCCTCCTTGTAATGGTAACTGCCCGCAAGATGCTAATGGAACTCCGATTGGAGGCGCAAGTCCTGGAGGTGCTATGATGGCTTCTTGCCGCACTACGCATTCCTATACAGTAGTACCAAATCTAATTGCATCTGGTTATACTTATACATGGACTATCATAGGTGGTACGCCTATATCTGCTACAGGCAATCCTATTAATATTACTTGGGGAGCAGCATCTACCAATGTGCAAATTACCGTTGTTATAAGCGGCCCAAATGGTTGTAATAAAACCATTAAACAAAATATTTGTTTGGTAGATGGCCCTATTGCAAATATTATAACAGCAGCACCAAACCCTGTATGCGCTGGCACACCAGTAAATTTTTCTGCTGCCAATACATCTACTATGTTTTACAGTTGGGATTTTGGTGATGGTACATACGGCACCGGACAAAATGTAACACATACGTATGCTTATTCTGCAAGTACACCTTGCTATAATGCTATTTTAACAGTGAGGGGAGATACTTCAAAACGTGGCTGTGGATGCTTTGATAGAGATACGGTGCAGATATGTGTAAACAATGGAGCAGGCTTACAAATAACGCCAGTGTCTTGCAAGAAGATGTTTTGTCCGAAGGATACGGCCACTTACTGTGCAAGCAATTGTGCAGGGCCTTATAATTGGACAGTAGTAGGAGGAACACCCACTAGCTTTACAGGCAATTGTATAAATGTAACATGGGATGCTACGAGCTTAGTACCGGCATCTGTAAGTGTTTCATCTGCAAACTGCCCCGCAGGTTGTGGAGGCACTGCCACATTGCAAGTGCCAGTGCTCTTTCCTAATTTACAAATTAATGGATTACAAACTGTGTGCCCAGGTTCTACCACCAACTATAGTTTACCAAATATGCCCGGTGCGTTTTATAAATGGACATTGAGTGGTGGTGGCGTTATTGTTGGAGCAGATAGCAACATCAGCAACATTGCCATAAATTGGAATAGTTTTCCTGTACCCGGAGGACCTTATGCACTTATTTGTAATTATCATAATCCCATTACTGGTTGTAAAGGTGCGGATACGATTAATATTTTGGTGAAGCCACCATTTACAATATCGGCTATTACATTTCCTTGTATAGGTAACCCATTTACATATTCTAATTCTGCTATACTAGGAGATCTTGTAGCATGGACTATTACACCAGCTCATTTACCTGCCTTTCCTGCAACTGCCGCTAGTGTAAGTGGAATATGGAATGCACCTAATACCTATACTATTTTAGCTACTCCTGTTAATCCTGCTAATTATTGTACGCCATCTGCTACAGTAGTGGTAACCGTAAATCCAAAACCAGTAATAACAGCCATTACACCTAACACACCCGTATGTAAAGGCAGCACGCAAGTGTATGCAGCTACCAGTACATTGCCTGGTGCAGGTAGTTTTTCGTGGACCGTTGTAGGTTCTGCAGGTACAAATGTTTTACTTGGGGCGCATAATGATTCCATACAAATTACTTGGGATCCATTAGCACCTTCCTATTCCATCACCGTTTCTCAACAGGTAAATGGATGCTATTCTGTACCATTTACACAAACAATAGGTTTTATTCCTAACCCTACCATAGCACCTGTTACATCTCCAGTATGTATAGATGCTATTACAACTTTTACAGCATCTGGTGGTACAAGTTATACGTGGACAATCAATAATAGTTTGGGTTCGCTTGTAAGCCCACAAGGTAGTAACCCAATGAATGTACAATGGAATGGATCTTTTACAGCAGGTACATTTCCATCCATTGTTACGGTTGCTAACCAATGTGGTAATACCGCATCTACAACTGTAAACGTTATTACACCAAATGCATTTATAGTTACGCAATCTGGAGATTTGTGTAACCCTACAGGTGTAATATTAACTACAAGTGGTGGCTCAGCACCATTTGTGTGGACAGGCCCTTCTGTAGTTGGAACTGGCAGTACTGTTAATGCAATGGCTGCTGGTTTATATACAGTAACAGCACTTGGCACAGGTGGCTGCCCAGTAAAAGCTACCATAAATGTATTGCCCAAATTTTTATCTGCTGTTAGTATTTCATCTGGCGCATCAAAATTATGGTATTGCCCAGGTGAGACTATTAATGTAGTATTAACGTCTTCTTTTTCTTCTTCCTATGTTGGTTGTACTTATCAATGGTATCAAAATGGTATTAGCATGGGAGCAAGTTATACAAGCCCTACATTAACAATTACATCTATAGGTGTATTTGCCAACAACCCTGGTAATAATTCTTTTAATGTAGTAGTTACTTGCGGCGGTTGTACCTCTACTTCTAATGTAATACCAGTACTGTTACTTTTAGCTTGTCCCCCATCTACAGGTAGTTGTCCTTTCGCTAGTACGAATTTTAAAAATAGGTTCGATGATAATTCACTTGCTAAAAATGTAAAGCGAGCTGGTGGCCCATCTGATCAAACATTTTCGCTACCTCCTTTTGGTTCTGTAAACATTACATCGCCATCTAACGGTGCTACCATATGCGGAGGTACAGGTACATTTACTTCTACCTATACAATAGCTCCTGGCACAATAGCTGTAGCCAATGCTTATTGGAGTTTTGGTGATGGTACAATTTCATCAGGTACACAAACAGGTAGTGGCCTTGGCCCATACAACAATACGGTAACGCATACCTACACACGTTGTGGCAATTATCAAGTTATTATGTATGTAACAGTGCAATGCGGTACTTCGCCTGATACGTATTGTTTAATGACAGATACTATAAATGTGGTAGTACCCGCTGTTGCAAAATTTAATTCTACTGTTGTTTGTAATAAAGTGTATTTACAAGATTTATCATCTGTATGTTCTGCTGCATGTAATTTTACTTATGCATGGTCAGCTACCGGGCCAGGCACGGTAAGTTTTGCTCCTGCTGCTAGCGGTTTGTATAGCACTATTGCAAACACTACAATAATGACAGCATCTGCATCTGGTACTTATGTAATTACGCTTACATTAAGTTCTGCAAGCTGCGGTTGCACAGGGCCTAATGCAGTTGTGTATTCACAAACAGTTGTTATCAATTTGCCATCTGCAACATTCACAGCACTATCTCCTGTGTGTGCAGGTACGCCTATAAACTTTACCACAAGCTCCGTTGGCACTTCTTATAACTGGAATTTTTATAGTACATATCAATCCAATTTACAAACAACAGTGCATTCGTTCCCTGCACCACCACCATCTTCACAACTAGTAACACTTACCGTAAAAGATGCCAATGGATGTGTAGCCACATCTTCACAAAACATAAATGTATTGCCACCAATAACGGTGAACATAACTGGCGTTTTAGATATTTGCCCAGGAGGCAGTACTACACTTACCGCCAATACGGTTGCTGTTGGGTCTACTTATCAGTGGTATCACAATGGGGTAATGGTTGGTACAAATAGTAGCACTTACAATGCTACTGCAACTGGTCAATATTGGGTAACGGTATCAAGCAGTAGCGGTGGTTGCTTTGCTATTTCACCAAAAGTAACGGTGAAATTAAAACAAGCGCCTATTGCTAAAATAAAACCTGTATCAAGAATATGTTTAGGTGGTAGCGGCGGCGCTACTTTAGAAAACAGCATTTACCAATTAAATACTATTTACACATGGTCTGTACTAAGTGCACCAACTACGGTTTCTTTTTCACCTAATAGCACCAATGCAGCATGGCAAACTACAGCTACGCCTGGTACTAATATTGCAGGAGATTATATTTTTATTCTTACAGCATTAAATCCCATTAGTGGTTGCGAAGCAAAAGATACCATTTGTATAAAAGCATACAACAAACCAGTATTTACCGTAAGTGGTGTACCAGGTTGCGAAGGGGTAAACAATACTTTTACAGCATCACCTGCAATACCATACAATTATTTATGGAGCAATGGTGCTACCGGAAATGTAATGACCACCTCTATTGCAGGGCTGTACGATATTATGGCAACAGATCCTATTAGTGGTTGTACTTCGGCGCAATTTGGCGTAGCATTGGTAAAACCAAAACCAAATGTAAGCCTGTTCCCATTATCTGGTTGTGATACGCTTTGTAATAAAGATACACTGGTACCACCATTGCCATTACTTGCAGGGCAAACCTATGGCAGTACATACATTATTAACTGGTATGATGGCGCTACATTGATTTACACAGGGCCGTACTTAGTTTTAAATACACTTACCCCAAATCCTGGGCAACACAACATCCACATTGTAGTTACATTTATTGGTAGCACTTGTATAAGCACTTCTGGCGATTATAATGTGTATATCAAAAATTGTGATAGTTGCAATTGTGATAAGAGCAGCTGGGGCCAAATATCATGGGCATATGGTAATGTTATAAAAAAACCTGTTGCAGAAAAAGCCAATGTACCCATTAAAAATATTTTAAAATGCGGTGATAACTTAGGTAACATAGATTGTAACAAACCCATAACGGTAAATGCCTCGTACAACTGTGTAGGCAAAGATTGTAAAGGTTCAGTACAGTATAGCTTAGCAGGACCTGTTACCCAAAACGGCGCAGTACCATTTACTACTGCAGGCTTACCAGCGGGTAGTTATGTACTTACACTCTATGGCATTTGCGGAAAAGATACTTGTAAGCGCTGCGAATTTCCTTTTACCATTATTTGTGAAAAAGATTGTTGTAAAGGCAGTGTATGGGAACAGCAACCTTGGTATAGTTTTGATAAAACAGGCAAGAAAAAAGAAAAATTTAATTGTACAGAACAAGAACAAGTACTCGTAATTTCTGGAAATTTATGTAAGCTTCCTTTAACTTTTGGTGGTACCATAAAATGCCCTACCGATTGTAAAAGTGTGGACAGTGTATTCATATATGATGGCGGCAATGTACTTATACAAAGTGGCGTGGCACCTTATACGATGACGGCTTTGCCAAATGGAGCTTACACCGTAGAAGTAGTAGGCTATTGTGGAGGGCAACCTTGTTTGAGATGCAAAATAATATTGAAAATAGATTGTGAAAAATGTGATTGTGACCCTAAAGTACCATTGCAATTAAATGTAACCATAGATGAAAAAGTAAAACAAATAGAATGCAATACGGATTTAGGAAAAATAGATTGTAAGAAAAACATAATTATCAATGGTACTTATACATGTAATCCAAAAGACTGCCCAGCAAATCTTAGTTATACCATTACAGGGCCAGGTGGTTACAATGTTTCAGGCACATTACCATTAACGATAAACCCTTCGTTATTGGCAAACGGAAATTATACCATCATCATAATGGCTTATTGCAATGGCAAATTGTGTAAAGAGTGCAAAATAACTTTTACTGTAGATTGCGAAAAGCCATGCTGCCCTTATACCATAACGGTTACACCAAAAGAACCGACATACATAGCAGGCATAGGCTCTACTATTGTAAATAATAATTATACCATTAGCATACCTGCTATTGCAAATATTACAGAAGTAAGGGCCAATGTAGTTAGTTACACCATTGATGATAATTACAAAAAAGAATGTTTGCAATGTGTAAACCTACCGTTTACTTGGGCAAGTGTAGCAAGTGCTGCAAACATAAATACGGCTGCACCAAAAATTACGATGTATGGCGGTACAAGTGTGCCATCGTTTAATGGTAGTGGTGCAGGTGCATACCAAAACCCACGAGAAGTAATATGGAATAATGGCACAAATTTAAATGCGACTAACATTACAAATATTGGGATGAGCTTTATACTACCACCTACACCAACCATCGATTGTTGCGAACTAAAAGGACAGATTTGTGTGAAGTTTATTTTTAGAGACAATGATTGTAAGGAGTGTGAAGTAATAGCATGTTTTAACTTTGTGATAAAAAAGAAGTAAGGGGGATAAATAGAAAGGGGTTGTAGAAATGCAGCCCCTTTTTTTTAATGCGTTTATAAAAGAATATGTGTATTTTATCTAAATAGCGAACTGGAATTTGTATCTTTATTATGACTTTTATTAGTACCAAATAAACTGAAGTTATGAAAAAATCTTTTTTTCTGCCTATTTCATTTTTGTGCATAATTATTATACTTGTAAGTTTTAATAATAAAAAACCTATAAATTTAGATGCTGACAGAGCAAATAAAAACGCACTTTATTGTGTTCCAAATAGCCAAACTAATGCTGTTTTTAAACCGTTTATTCCAGACTCATTAAAACCGATTATAGAAAGAAAGGAGTTTAATACTTTAAGTGAGGAGGAAAAAGCAAATATTAATTATGCTATAAATAAAATGAAGCAAATTTCTAAAGGCAATCCTTCAGACCCTACAGGTTGGGATTTTCAAACAAAAATTCATAATGGCCCAATCACTTTAGCAGAACAAACTTGGAGTACTTGTCAGCATGGTACTTGTATGTTTCTTGCTTGGCATAGGATGTATATTTATTTTTTTGAAAGAATACTGCGCAGTAAAATGAATCCAAAGAAAGCTAAGCCGGCCTTACCATTTTGGGATTATGTGTTAAATAATAGCTTGCCACAAAATTTTAAAACGAATAGAGTTACAAATGGATTTTATAATAAAAACAGAATATGGATTGCAAATGTAAACCCTGGGAGATTAGGAGGGATATCAACTATCAATAATGATTTTAAAATAGCATTTAGGCAAACCAATTTTTATAAATTTCAACATGATTTAGAAAATGCACATGGAAAAGTACATTATGCCATTGGTAAAGTAGATAGTGCATATAATATAATAGGAGATATGAATGATTTTGCTAAAGCTGCAAGTGACCCTATATTTTTTTTGCATCATGCCAATGTTGACAGGCTATGGGAAAAATGGTTAAATTCCTCTGATACAACCGAAAAATTTAATCGTTGCAATCCAGATGAAACAAAAGTGCCAGAGTGGAAGAACACAAAATTTTACTTTTATGATGAAAAAGGACAGGGTGTTGAAATAAATGCTTCACAAATTACAAATATTAGAAAACAGCTAAATTATAGATATACAAATGTAAATGCTCCGAGCTTTTCAAGTTCTAAATGCAATGATAGCATATGCCCTGTTTTAAGTAAACCCCAAGCAAGAATTTCAACTACTAGTTTGCCATTAAATAGTACACAAACAAAATACGATTTTTCTACCACAAATTCTTTTTCAAATATAGATGCACTTATTAAAGCCATAAAAAATAATCCTTTTAAATTTAATAAAATAAAGGATAATGTTTATTTAGAGTTTAGCGATATCATTGTAAATAAATATCCTGAAGGTGTAATAGAAATTTATTTACAGTCCGAAGGATTGACGCCTTTATCGAGGCCTAAAAAAGCATATATTGGGGTATTGGATTTATTTACATCCGATGCTGTAAAAGCGCATGGAGCAATGCACCCAAGTGGTAATACGATTCGAGTAGAAATTAGTAATGTTATTAAAGATTTAGGTCTAAGTGTGGCTAATTTAAAAAAAATAAAACTTTTGTTTGTAGAAGTTAATAATGAAACTGGAGCACCTACTAATTTATTGAATACAGATATTACTATAGGTAAAGTATCATTAGCAATTTATTAATAAAAGTTATGCGTACCCATTTTTTAAAGCAAATACTGCAAGCCCAACTCTTGTTTTTAAATCTAGTTTTTCAAATAAAGAATCTCTGTAACTCTCTACTGTACGAGGGCTGCAAAACATTTTTTCAGCTATTTCTTTATAACTCATTTCGCTAGTGGAAAATTGTAAAAATTCTTTTTCTCTTTCTGTAATAGAAAAATTATTTTGGTTGGTAGCTGGTTTACTAAGACTCATAAAAACTTTACTTGCCGCCCACTCCGGAAAGTAAGTGCCATTTTTTAATAAGGCATTCAATGCTTTTTCCAACTCTGTCGGGTGTACATTTTTAAGCAAGTAACCCTTTGCACCAGCCTTTACCATTTTTATTAAACTCTGCTCATCGTCTTGCATGCTAAGTGCCATCACCAATATTTCAGGGTGATGCTCTTTTAAATATTCTGCTGTAGAAAAGCCATCCATTATGGGCATACTAATATCTAGTAAAACAATATCGGGTATATTCTTTTTTACTTGCAATTTTTCTAGCAACACTTTTCCATTTTCACATTCGTACAATACAGTAAATTGTTTAAAATTTTCTATAATACCTGCAAGGGCTTTTGCTATTAAAATATGGTCGTCTATTATGGCTATGCTATTTGTCATGCGGCTATTTGTTATTTACTATTTATCATTGGGGATTTCAATGGTCAAGTTTGTTCCTTTTTCTTGATTGCTTTCTAGTGAAAATTTCCCGCCAATTATCTCTGTTCTCTTTTTCATATTAGATAACCCAATTCCTTTATGATGAATTGCATTTTTATCAAACCCTTTTCCATCATCTTGCAAAATAAGCTTTATTGCGTAGGACTCTTTTTGAAGTGATACAGTAATATTTTCACACTTGGCATGCTTCATACTATTTTGTAAAAACTCTTGTACGATGCGCAATAAAATACTTTTTGTTTGATAAGGAAGCTCAATATTTTTTTCGGTACAATTAAAAATTACTGTATAAGCTTTTAAATCATTGATAATATTGCATTCTTGTTGTAATAATTGAGAAATGTTGTTTTCATTTATTCTATCGTCCGTTAACGATTTTGATAATTGCCTCAACTCACTTAGCGATTCATTTATGATACTACTAATATTTTCTATTTTATCATTTATCTGTGGGGCTTTGTTTTCGTAGGCAAGCTGCTGTGTGTATAAGCTTGCAAGTGTAAGTTTTTGCCCTACGTTGTCGTGTATTTCTCTACCTATATACTGCATGGTTTGCGTTTGCATTTCTAGCTGTGTGCTTAATAATTCTTTTGCATGGATTTCTGTTATCATGTCTTTTTCTTTTTCGTATGCTACTTTTCTTTTTCTAAATTGAACTATAAATAATATTATGCCCACTATGAGCCCAAGTAGTAAAATATTTGCAATAATTATAAATGTGATTGTTTCGGTTTGCTGCATATAAATCCTATTGTAAACAAAAGATACATGATATAGTTTAGAAAGATAAATATCCATCTATAAAAAGTAGCTACCGATCTGTCTTTTGAAATGGCTAGCGAATTAAAAAAAGTTAAAAACGGAAAACAACCCAAATAAAACAAAAGTAGTCCACAGCAAAACCAAAATGCCATACTTGTTTTAAAATGCAATAATTCATCCGTTTTTACCAATTGAAAGAAATAGTGTAGGCTAAAACACAATAACGATATACAGCCTACGCTAATACTTAAACTTATTTGATATTTATGTGATCTACTTAAAAAAGCATTTTCAAAGATTACTAAAACTAAAAAAAGTAAATAGGTTAATGCAGTATATTTTTTAATGGTGCCTTTATTTATATTATAAAAAATATAATGGTATAAGCCAAATAGTAATGGTATTACTATCCACTTAAACATATTAGTGTTGGTATTATACATTTTATATTTGCCAAGCCATTCGCCTACTAATTCAAAGCCAAAGAGAATAATGAGGCATACAGCTAATGTAAACCAAATTGATTTTTTTGTTTTATAATAGCAACCTACTCCCACTAAACTTGCTAACAACTCAAAATATTGAATAAGATTGCTTGCTAATGCTATTTTCATTTTTTATAATGCTATTATATTAGCTGAATATGCAGGGCATTGTGTACCCATATTACCTACCCCATCTTCGTCAACTACAGCAGTAGATGCAAATGCGGTTCTAGCAACTTTAGCAGTACTAACTGTACTTGGTATTCTAAAATAAATATCATTCTTTGTTGCATCCGCAGCTACTATTACAAATGTATGTTCGTTGTCATCATTTACTGCGTTATAAATTCTTATTGTTTGTACATTATCTAGTTGAAGTAAACTTTCAAATAAGGATTTATCAAATTCTATTCCATGACTTATAGATATATCTGCTAATTTATTTAGATTTAAATTATAACCAAATTTATTTACCATAGCAGCTCCTTTTGCTTTAGAGATAATATGATTTGGAATGGAAGCTGAAGCTAATTTAGTAATACCCACTTTTGTTTTAGCTATAGGTTTCTTTTTGGCAATTGGTTTTTTTGCAGGTGCTTTTTTAGCTATTGGCTTTTGCTTTGTGAGTTTTTTCGCTACTACTTTTTTTGCAATTGTTTTTTTGCTATTTACTTTTTTTACTGGTGCTGCTTTTTTAGCAGCTGTTTTTGTTTTCATAATAGTTGTTTTTGGTGATTAATGTTTAAATATATAATTTTTTTTGAAATACAAAGAAACAACTTGCTAAAAAACATTTTGTTAGCCATATACACATTTTTATATCCGTTAAACAACGGTATTTAATTTCCGTCGTTAATGTCACTTGTTTTAGTTGCATACACATTGCCTGTACAAGCGGTTGTTTGCATTTTTGCATTGTTGTTGTACGAGTGTGGGACCTCTCCCAATTTTTCTCAAAAAGAGAAGGGACAAAGGAAACTTGCAAGGCATTTATACAGCACTTTTATTAAACATTTATTTAAAAAAACAAAAATTAATTTATTATGAAGAAGATTTTATTTATTTCAGCAGCGGTTATTATAGCCAGTATTGCTTTTACAGCTTGTAAAAAAAATAAAGACGAAGTAGCGCCAACACCAGTAGATGATGTGGCAGCATTAGCCGATTTTTTTGAACGAAATGTAGTACCAAGTCAAAATTTTACAGTAGATAATACTGTTGGTGCAACTGTTACTACAGCACGAGGTTCAAAAATAACTTTCCCTCCAAATTGCTTTGTAAGCCCAAGTAATGCAAATATAACTGGGAACGTAAATGTAGAATTTAAAGAATTAGTGGACAAAGTAGATTTTGTATTAAGCAATAAGGGTACAATTGCAAATGAATTACCTCTAGAAACTGGCGGCACTTGGATGATAAAACCAGTACAAGGTACAAATCCACTTAGAATAAATCCTGTAGCTCCTGTGAGAATGAATATTAAAAGAGATTCTCTAGTAACTGGTGATATGCTTTTATTTAATGGTAATCCTGCAGGAAATAAAAATGGAGGTGCTATAAACTGGGGAGTACCAAGACAAGCACCAATAGTACCATTAAGCACACCTTTTAATAATTTCTTTTGCAGTTTGGATAGTGTAGGGTGGGGCAATGCAGATAGATTTATGACATCTCCAGTATATGCAGCTAATACAAAAATTGTAACGAGTAACGGTACAGATATTACTAGTTTTTCTGCCATGTATGTATATAAAGGAAGAAAAATAGTATGGCCAATGGCTGGAAGAATTAGCGGAGCTGTAACAGATAGCCATGTAGCAAAAAAACAAGTTGGGCATGTGGTCGTTTTTGGATTTGTAAAAGGTGTATTTACCACAGGTATATTGCAAGATCAAACGGTTACTACCGACGGGCAAACATTTACAGTAACATTAAATACCAATACTGAAGCGGCTTTTAAGGCACAGCTTAGTAGTATTTTATTATAAGGGAAATAAAACAGGGAAGCCGAAAACTGTATAATAGAGTAGGCAGTTTTTAAAAATTTATAAAATGACAAAGAATCTTACAATACTCATTATTGCAATATTGTTTGTACATACACAAATGTATTCGCAAACAAAGAGCAAAATAACATTTGGAGCTAATGGTGCCAATCATATTGCAACAAGTGCTCAGCAAAAAAACAATAGTCCATTTCTATTTTTTAAAAATGGACAATCAGCAGGGCTAGAACTTATATTAGTACCACCAAAAGGAACAACAAGATGCAAACTTGCTGCAGACTATATTATGGGTACAAACGACGGAAATGCTGTAAAGGCTTATGCCAAAGCAAATAATGTAGAATATTCAAACTATAGATTTACTATACCCAAACCTAGAGGCTTTAGCATAATGGTAAGCCCACAGGTTATGCTGTTTCCAAAATCTAAAAACAAAAAACTACCCTTAATGTGGCTCGACCTTAAAGCAGGGGCTATGTTTAGCAACCAACAAACCATAGATTTTTTTCAAGGGCAAACTACACCGAGCAAAGAAGTAAAAAGCAATGCAGTAAGTTTTGTGTATAGCCCTAGCTTAGTAGTAAATGTTGTGAAAACAAAGAAGCTGTTTTTAAATTTAAAAGCAGGCTATTCAAATTGGGGTGGAATTGGTTTTGGGGTAAGTATTACTGAGCAAGATTGCCATAATGTAATTTGTTATAGATGTCAGGGTTCTGGATGTCTTCCGTATTAAAAGAAAAAAAATAGTAATTATAAAAACAGGGAAGCCGAAAACTGTAATATAGAGTAAGCGAATTTAAAAAATAAAAAATGAAAAATATACAATTAACAACGCTATTATTTATGGTAGGAGTTGCATCTAAAGCACAAATTAGTGCTAACCCTAGTGTAATTTCTTCTGTAATCCCATCTATTTCTCGTAATGTGGGCATAGGGACTAATTCGCCTCTAGGGGGGCTTCATATGCTTACTGGTGGTGGTAGAAATAGTAACGCAACATTTATTTTGGAAAGAAGTGATTTGCCTATTTCAAACCAAAGAAATAAACTCACTATAGGGATCAGCTCTAATATGTTTACAAGCCCAACTGTTTTGCCTGCTGGCTCTTGTGCTTTTACACTTAGTAACCCCTATAGTATCTCTGATATGGCTTTTTCTACAAATCAAAATGCACCACAATTAATAATAAAGCAAAATGGTAATGTTGGTATTGGAACAATAAACCCTCTACAAAAATTAGATGTGCAAAATGGCGCAGTTAGAATAGGTAATGTAACTACACCCGTAGGATATAAGCTTTATGTAGAAACTGGCATTCTTACTGAAAAAATTAAAGTTGCACTAAAAACTAGTGTAGAATGGGCAGATTATGTTTTTGAAAAGGATTATAAATTAAAGTCACTTTATGAAGTAGAAAAATTTGCAAAAGCTAATAAACATTTACCTGGTGTACCTTCTGCTGAAGAGATTGTAAAGAATGGTGGTATTGATGTAAATGAAATGTTTGCAAAGCAAATGGAGAAAATTGAAGAACTCACTTTGTATTTAATAGAAATGAAAAAGGAGTTGGTAGAAATGCAAAAGGAAAATAATGAATTAAAAATATCTATCTCAAATTTTAATAAATAAGCAGATGAAAATAATAATAATTTTAATAGTTTTAGTTAGTTTTTTTATAGCTGGTTACAGCTGCCCTCCCTTCTATTTTCACGTTACACATGATGGTACCACTCCATTAACTTTTCGTATTGAGGATATAAATAATCCATCTAATGCAATACAAGTATTAAGTACGCCAATACCTGATGGACGATATAGCGTAAGTGCGCAAGGATTTAGTGGGACTTTAGGGCGTCCATGTGGTGTGAATTTTGGAAATAATATTTGTTATAAAATAAAGTGTACAACAGGCTCTGCAAATGCAGATTATTTAATATTAAAATTTAATGGACTTAATCCTAATAATGCAATATTTGATTATGATGTTACTACTGGTAGTTTTAGCCTAAGAGCCAACAGTGCAGGGAATCCCAATGCCTATACCTATAAAATTGGTAACCCTAATTTGCCAACCCCACTTTGTGCTACCTGCTATGATATGGCATATATTTATGACAACTATCTTGTTACTGATGGGATTAATCAATACAATCAACCTACGCCAGCTCCAAGCTTTTTTTCTATTCCTTTTTTAGAAACAAATGGTGTAATAATAATTGAATCTACAACCATATCTGCTACAGCTATGGTAAGGCTTGATGCAAATCCTTTGAATGGTTCAATACAACTTTTTCCTGGCTTTTCAACACAGCTTGGAGCAACTTTTGTGGCACAACCACTCGATGGTTGTGGTGTATTAATTCCTCATTAAATTTATATTAAAATTCACTATCGATTACTTATTTAACGGCTGCAAATCAAGTATAGTTATTAAGATAGCAAAGGTTTAGAAACTTTACAAAAAATGCGGCTACAAAAATGCCAGCGGCATTTTCATTCCCCCCTCACACTTATACACCCAACTCCCACACTTATACAATCACCTTTTTTTAACCAAAAACTAAATATCATATTTACGTTTTAAATACCTTATGCCCAAATGGATAGAGAAGATTATCGTTTTATTAAATACATATTTTAAACCAAAGCAACTTTATACAATGAGATTTTTTTCCGTTAAACAACGATGATTAATTAGTTAAACACCCATCGTTTTACAAAACAACTTTGCAGAATTTTACAACATTAAATAATAATAGTTGCTGAGTTCAAAAAAAGTACTAAACATTAATATAATAACCTAAACTAACACAACATGAACAAGTTTTTAAAACAAATGTTATTAGCAGTAAGTTGCTTTATTACATTTTGTGCAAGCGCACAAACATTAATAAGCCCCATTACTATTAACCTGCCTGCCAACCCACCAGCAAATACTGCTGATTGGGCTACCGCAGTACCACCAGTAATGATATTGGCGCAAACTAAACTTGCAAACGGGCAGGTAAATGGCCAGGTGCAAGAAAGTAAAATACTTGTTACTATAAAAAGTGGCGGCACCAAAGTTTGTGGTATATATAACCAACAAAATGCACCCATGAGCGGCTTTAATAGCGCATCTAAAAGCTGGAGTGGTGCAAATGTATTAAGCCTCCTTGGGCAAGAGTGTACATTAAAACCTGGCAGTTATGAACTATGTGTAAAATTTATTAGTCAAAATTTGGCTAGTAGCAATGCAGTTATAGGAGAAGCTTGTAAGGCATTTACCATTGCCGATAAAAATCAGTTAACGTACAGCCCACCACAAAATATTAGTCCAGTTAACGAAAAGCGATTAAACAAGGCTGAAGCCAAAGCACCTATTACTTTTAGGTGGACACCCATTGTGCCAAAACCACAACAACCAGTTACCTACCGCTTACGGGTTTGGCAATTGATGCAAGGACAAAACGCTACACAAGCCATGCGTACCAATCAACCTATAGTTACAAAAGATGTAGATAATGTTACTCAATCTGTAGAAAGAATTACTTGGCCTTGCGGTATGACAAGTGGCGGGCCATGCCACCTTATTTGGACAGTGGAAGCCATAAGCTTAGATGTAGCTACAGGAAAAGAAAATAGTTTGGGAACAAGTGAGCCTACATCTTTTAAAATTGCAACCAATAATGTAGATATACAAATTGATAGTTTAAAATTTGGTTGTTGCGAAAATGGCAAGCAATCTATTTATGTAAAAGTAAAAAACAACCTTGCCGCAGCTGCAGATATTGTAGCTATTAAATATAAAGTAAATGGAGTAGGAGCGGCATTAGCGTTAACACCTTTATCACCAACACTACCAGTAAACATGGTCGGTAATGCTACACAAGTTTTTACTGCAAATGTAGATTGTATAAATAATGCAAATTCTATAAAAATTTTAGTAGATGCGGAAGCTACACTTGAACCTGAGAATACAGAAACAGAAGTAGCATCCGATACCCTTAAATGTGCCTGTAATTTATGCGACAGCAATGTTGTAAAATGGACTTTACCAACTCAAATAAATTACAGCTACAGCCTTACTAATAATACAGCCACACTTAGCGGCCCTGTAAGTTTTGGCCCCTACCCAATTGTAAAACTAAGTACAGAAATAGTAGATTTTTATTGGTACACCGAAGGCGATTGTAAGAAATGCAATAACAATGATTTTTATTTTGGAAATTTAATAGGAGGTAATCTTGGCAGTATGTTAGGGGGTACTAGTGTAGCAGGGCCAGGCGGTACACCTATACCGAGTAGCCATCAGCTAGATTTTATAAGCCCAACACTTAGTGGTGTTACACTAAATAATAATATAAATTTAAACATAAGCCTACCACCACAAACACAACTAAGCTGTTGTACAGATTGCTTTAGGTTTTGCATAAGATACACAGCAACGTTTATGCAAAATGGCGTATGTAAAACTTGTAGTATCGTAAAATGCTATGAAACAAAAAGGGTGCATAAAAAAGTAGGCTTACAAATGTTTCCACCTCTAAATGGTTGCGGAGAAAGAGGTGTGATTATCGTAAAAGATAAAACAGGGATTAAAGAAAACTAAAATTAACATCATCAAATAAAATATAAAGAGATGAAAAAGATAATAATGTTATTTATGCTTTTTGGATTACAATATTGTGTAGCCCAAAAAACTACAGAAGATAAATTGAAGCTGCTGAAGCAAGAAATTTTGGAAGATAAAAGCCTTAGTGAAGCAAGAAAAAAAGAAATTTTTTTGTTGGGGGAAAAGCAAATAAGAAATAATACAAATCTTAAAGTTGCTATTATGCAGGATTATCACATTTTTGAAACGCCAATCCTTACAAATCCATGTATAAATGCTAGTTTTAATAATATAGATACTGCAAATTTTTCTACATTCGGGTGGAAAGGGTTTGGGGCAAGTAGTTATTCAAAATGGTCGAGCGGCTATGTTGTAAATGATATTTTTTCAGGGATTGTCGGGCCTGCTATAATTATCCCAGGGTTTAAAAATCAAACAGTAAATTCTGCCGCACTTGCAGGTTGTGGTGGTGGAGCCTTTGGAGGGTCGTATCACTCAATAGTTTCAAGCGGTGTTGATGCAAATATTGCTTCATTGAACCGTTCAATATCTGGCAATGGATTTAGATTAGGAAATAATAACAATTACAATGGAGCTGAGATAATTTCTAAAACATTTATTGTGCCTTCGGGTATGAATAAGTTTCGCTTTAAATATGCTTTGGTTTGCAATCCAGATAACGGCGCTCCTGGTTTTTTTAATGCTAAAGCTTATGATGTTTCTGGCAATATAATTTCTGAAGTAACCGATATTGGACAAAGCTCAAATCCATTTTTTATATCTTCTGGTAGTTATTACTATCGTCCATGGCATATTGCTGAATTAGACCTTAGTTCTAAAATTGGTCAGCAAGTTACAGTAGTAATTATGAATACAGATTGCTTTGGATGGGGCCATAGGCAGTATGTGTATTTAGATGATTTTTGTACTACGGAAAATGATACTCAAGAGGGTTTTATGAATTTAAATACAATAGATTCATGTCAAAAATTTCCTTTTATTTTAAATGGCACTTTTGGGTTACCAAATATAGTGGGTAATCCTGCCACAAGTGTTTCTATAAAATTAAAATTTTATCAATCGGGTATATTAGTAGGTACCAAAATTGTACCATCACCAGTAGCACCAAATTATTCTATCAGCATTGTTAATTCCGATTTGCCAGGTGTAACTGGTTGTATTGATGTAGTTGCAGAATTATCTTTTCAAATAAAAGATATGTCTGGAGTTTTACAAACTGTGGTAAAAACTTCAGGTAGTCCTTTGTCAGGCTTTAGGCCAGGGCAAAATAATGATATTTGTTTTAATTGCCAACCACTTTGCCAATGCGGTCAATGGGGTAGCATAGTATATTACCTAAATGGGGTAAAAGATAGATTTTTATGCAACAATAGTAATGTTATTAATGCTAACCAAGGTGACATATTTACCCTCGCTCCTAATTATACTTGCATAGGTGGTACTGTAGCACAAGCATGTAATGCTGTTATTAAATACGATGTGTATTTTCCTAACGGTGGTGTTTTGCTAAATGTAAATAACATAAAAGATGAAGTAATTGATAGCTGTGGAGACATTAGAATAGTAATGAAACCAACTTGTAATGGTGTAGCCTGCCCTCCTTGCGAATTTATTTTAAGGGTAAATTGCTGCCAATGCCTTCCAGAAATTAAACCAACCCTAGTTTGGTTTACAGGTACAGGCATAGGCATACGCAACGAAATGCCCATAAAATGTGGCGAAACTTATACCAATAAATTAGAATGCTTTCAGCCCTATTTATTACAAGTGCAAAACCCATGCGGTAATAATTGCGCTGCTGATAGTATGATTACCACTATACAAGGCCCTAGTGGCCCACCGCTAATATCGTACAGTGTAGGCAGTACAAGCTTAGTAGCAAACCAAGTGGGCACATACACAGTCACTATAAAAGTAAAATGCGGTGGCAAATGGTGTAAGGAGTGCAAATTTAAATTTATACAAACCAAAAATTGCGAACCCCCTTGCGATAATTGTAAAGACAAAGTATCTTTTGAATTTGACTCAGGTGCAAGTAGTATAGGTGTACAAACCTATCCAGCTGCATCTACATTAAACGCCACTTTTGTGTTAGGTGGTGGGTCAGATACCTACACAAATGTAAGAGCAAATGTGGTGGACTTTCTAGTAACAAGCGATAACCCCGCTTGCTTACAATGCTACAATACACCAAACCAGTGGGGCAGTATATTGAGTGGTAGCATAGCTGGTTTTACACCTGTTGTTACAAGCTACCCAAGTGTAAGTGCGACCAATATTAACAATAACCCAAGGGAAATTGTTTTTAATACAACCGCCCCCACAGCAATACCAATGGGTACAAATGTAAACTTGAGTATAAAAATACCAGGTGTAAACCCACTAAGCTGTTGCTGTATAAAAGTAGTGTTGTATATAAAAATTACTTATCGCAATAATAAATGTGAGGAGTGTACAAAAATTGTAAGAGTGGGTTTAACCCAATGCCCTCCAAACAGTACAGACCCTGCAACAGGAACTACAGGAACAGGCTTTGACCCAGATGGTGGACATCCACAATTTAGAATGCATGCTCCTAATAATGATGATGCAAAAATTTTAAATACAAATACCAATAATACAAATAATAAATAAAAAGTTGCCTCACCCCACAGCACAAATAAATATGTGGGGTGGGGTAATAAATATAAAAATTTTAAAAAATAAAGTAATGAAAAAAATAATTCAAACCTTATCAGCAGTTGTATTTTCGATAAGTACTTATGCGCAAATACCTGACCCATGTACTGGTGCAGGTGCTACACAAGCGATAGATATTGCAAGCCCTTGTAATTGTAGCGAAGCAAAGGCTGGTACATCTTGTAATAAAACAGTTTTTGTATCAAAAGCCGCAGCAGATGCTGCTATTAATAGTTTTTTAGCTACACAAAGTGGATATGGACAACCAACCATACCTGTAGCATGGCAAGATGTGCGCACAAATAATATGATGCTAAATGGCACAGGTATTGTAAAACATGAATTTTCTACAGAGTTTACTACAGGAGCAACTGACATTACTTTAAATGCTATAAACATTTGCCAAGTAAGAAATACATGTAACGCTATGTGCCAAGATTATAAAATAATCGAAAAGACAACAGGTGTATGCGGTACAAATCTTTTAACACATACTTTAATTCCATCTATTCCCACAGGTTCTAATCCCATTGTAAATTATAGGCAATACAATGTAAGCCCTAATACAACCTACATTATTAGCAGACAAATTTATTATGACGGTACAAGTGCAGGCTGTTTTACTAGCTGGACAGGCACTGATTTAAGCGCAAGTGGTGGGCCAAAAATAACATCACAACATTGGTTTATATGGACAAGTACTGGTGTGCTAGCAGTAAGCGATTTAAAATTTTCTGCAAGGCAATTAAATAATTATGTAATGCTACAATGGAGTGCACTGCAAGAAAATAATAATGAAAAATTTGAAATAGAAAAAAGTATTGATGCAACAAATTTTAAAAAGATTGGCGATGTGTTATCTAAAGGAAATACTACTACACAAAATAATTATTGGGCTGAAGATAACAAACCTAGTGCAATAAATTATTACAGAATAAAAGCCATTGCTAGTGATGGTAAAGTAAGTTTTTCACCTACTGTAAAACTTGTACTAAAAGCAAATAATAATACAGCCATCATTATTGCACCAAATCCTGTACAAGAAACCGCTAATATTATTTTTGAAAGTAAAATAGCTGGTGCTGTTCCGTATAAAATTATAAGTACAATGGGCAATGTAGTTGCTGCTGGTAATATACAATTGCAAAAAGGGGTAAATAAGATAAGCAAAAATGTGGCAATGCTTGCAGCTGGTACATATTTATTTGTAAGTGAAATAAATGGGGAAAGGGAGAGTGTGAAATTTGTAAAAGAGTAAATGGTAGTAAGAGTAATTTACAACATTTAGTAAACGTCCTAAAATATAAGTGTGTTATTATGGCATTGTAACATAATAACACACTTATACACCCAACCCCCACACTTATACAATCATCCTTTTTTAACCCAAAACCAAGTATCATATTTACGTTACCAATTAAACTAACCAACATGAAACAATATTTAATCATACTTTTTTCCATAACAAGCTTGGTAGCTCAAGCCCAAAAGAAAAGCCCAGTAAGCATAAGCGGCACAGCTGGTATTACTTACGAAGGCTATGGGCTAGATAGAAACCCTGCAGGTTTTACAGGCTACCAGCCTCGCCGCCCATGGAACCAAGTGCGGTTTAATTTTATGCCTACCATACAATTCAGCAAAAACTTTTCATTGCCTATGAATTTTAATTTTGCGGCATTTCCAACAAATTTTGCTGGGCCATTTGCAGGTATAAAAAAACAAAACATAGGGCAGTTTCTTACCAACCCAATGAACAATTTTGGGCTAAACCCTACCTACAAATGGGCAGAGTTTCAGCTGGGTACGCAGTATCTAAAATATTCTGATTTATCTACCGGCGATATTGGCATATTTGGTGCAGGGTTTTCTTTAAAGCCAGGCAATTATCGATTTAAATTTTTTGCTGGTAATTCGCAAACAGGCATAGATTATGCGCCCATACCATTACCAGGTGTGCAAGGTGCATACAAGCGCAGCCATTATATGTTTAGCATTGGCAAAGAAAAAGAAGGTAATTATTTAGTAGCATTTAATTTTGCAAAAGGAAAAGATATTGTAAGCTCTTTAGCCACTCCACTGCCATTACCCATCACACCGCAAGAAGGATTTACCACAAGCATACAGGTAAATAAAGATTTTAAAAAAGGTTGGTATATAAAATCGGAAGGAGCAAATTCTATTTATACAACCAATGTAAATGACACATCAAACCCCGCTGCAAAAGGTTTTAAACCATTTATAGAAGCAAAAATGAGTACCGCATCCGATTATGCAGCCAATTTTTCGTTCGGTAAAAAATCTACCAATTTTGATATTGGGCTAGCTACAAAATACGTAGGTGCAGGTTTTCAATTGCCTGGTTATCCATACATGCAGCCAGATCGTGTGGACTATACAGTAAACACTCGTTTTAATGCTTGGAAAAATAAAACCAATGTGGTAGCAAGTATTGGGCAACGTTTCAATAATGTGTCGGGCACATCTGGCCCAGTTACAAAACAAATTATTGGTATGCTCAATTGGTTTACACAATTCAATGATAAGTTTAGTTTGAATGTGAGCTTTAATAATTTTGGTTTTAACACTCCTGGTGTATTGGCTCCTGGCGGTACAAGTATAAAAAATGTAAGTACAGATATTGGTGTAAACCCTACCTATACTTGGAGCAATAGTAAAATGAGTAACACCATTAGTTTTAGTTACAACTATAGTAATTATAACGAAACACTTATTCCATTTGGCGGAGGCCCATCAACCAATTCTTTAAACAATACACATACTGGTTTGTTATCGTATATTCCTGTTTATTTCAACAGAAAAATATCGCCTGATTTTAGCGCCATGTATTTTTATAACGATGCATCCTTAGCAAAAATAACTTTTGCAACATTGAGTGCGGGGCTTGCAGTACCAGTAGCAAAAGATAAGATAAAACTAAGAGGACAATTGCAATACACCTTAAGTACTTTTAATAGTTTTACACCAGAAAATAATGTTATAGCAAGTGCCAATATAGATTATAGCATAAATAAAAAATTAACCTGGACAAATTTTCTAACAACCAATTATTATAAATACGGAGACCAATTGGGAGGTACATATATTGGAGCGCATTATTTGGAAAGTACGGTACGTACCGGGTTTCAGTATAGATTTTAGATACAAGATATCAGACATGAGACACAAGATAACCATAATGTAAAGTCTCTTTTTAAAATACGTCAGCCATACATTGATGCTGATAGAAAAAACAAGAATT
>JAYSWO010000153.1:0-2044 GCA_043717975.1 Ferruginibacter sp.
GGAAAAAAGTATTGGTGCTCGTTACAGCCTTCACCATTGGGCATAGCGTTACCCTAGCACTTAGTGTGTACAATATAGTGCACATACAAGAAGTATTTGTAGAGGTTTTAATACCTTGTACCATTATGTTTACCGCTTTGTATAACATCATACAACAAGATATATCACAAAAAGCAGTAAGGCTTAATTATTTCTTTGCCTTATTTTTTGGACTCATACACGGGCTAGGTTTTGCCAATACCATACGTTTTATGCTAGCCAAAGATCAAACCATTGGCTGGAGTTTGTTTGGTTTTAATATTGGGCTAGAAGTTGGACAAATCATTCTCGTTACCACTATTTTATTAGTCAGTTATTTGATAGTAAATATTTTAAAAGTACCCCAAAAATGGTGGGTGTATATTTTAAGCGCTATAACTTTTACATGGGCGGTAAAATTTGTAGTGGAACGAATACCTTAAAATTGTAACTTTATCCCCAAATGATGAGAGATAATTTGATATTGTTTGACCGTATAAAGAAAACAGTGCAAAATGTGGCGCCTTCTGCTGACATTATATTGTATGGATCTTATGCTCGTGGGGAGCAGAAGGAAGAAAGCGATATTGATTTACTCATTTTGGTAAACATCAATACCCTTTCATATGAGGAACGAAAAAAAATAAGTTATCCCTTATTTAATTTAGAAAGTGAAGTAGGCATTACTATTAGCCCATTAATATATGACAAGTATACTTGGGAAAATAAACATTATGTAACCCCTTTTTATAAAAATGTAAAAGAAGATGGTATTCTTTTATGAAAAATGAAAAGGCAGATATTGAAAAATATATTTCTTACAAAGTAGGGAAATCAAATAAGTCAATGAGGGCTGCTAGACTTATGATGGATAATGGTTTTTACAACGAGGCTATAAATAGAATATATTATGCTTGCTTTTACATAACAACTGCAATACTCTTTAAAAATAATATTGAAGCCAAAACACACGCAGGAGTAAGAACTATGATTCACAAACATTTTATCCAAAAAAAATTAATTAGCCAAAGTGACGGTGCTTTTTATTCCGATATTTTTGAGTACAGACATGCTTCTGATTACGATGATTATGTAGAGTTTGAAAAGGATGTTGTAGAAAAATTATTTATGAAGCAGAAAAATTCACCAATAACTTACATATTTTATTAACCCAACAATAATTCCATCACCAAACATTTTTTAAATAATAATTTCATGAAGAAATTCCTTTTTCTCTTTTTAAGTTTTATTGTAACAAATACAATCTTTGCACAAGACATAAGAAACAACCCTGGCAGCAACCATGGCAACCGCTTTGAACAACTAGGCACCATACTACCTACGCCAAATGAATACCGCACTGCAAGCGGTGCACCCGGCCCTAAGTATTGGCAGCAGCGTTGCGATTACGATATTGTATGTGAGCTAGATGAGCCAAACAGAAAATTGATAGGCAAAGAAACCCTTACCTATTTTAACAACTCGCCCGACAACCTTACCTACCTCTGGCTACAATTAGATGAAAACGAACACAGCTCGGTAAACAACGCTGGTTATCAAAACAGCAATACCATGCAAAAGGGTGTATCGGAGGCTGATATAAGAAGGCTTACAACAGGCAAACTAGATAAAGAATATGGTGATAACATTACCAAAGTAACCAATGCCTTGGGAGCGCCGTTACAATATACCATCAACAAAACCATGATGCGTGTAGAGCTACCACAAACCCTAAAACCAGGGCAGCAATTTGTTTTTAAAATAGAATGGAATTACAATATTATAGAGCGCACCAAATACGGTGGTCGTGGTGGTTACGAAAATTTTGCTGCAGATGGAAACGATTTGTTTACCATGACACAGTGGTACCCTCGCCTATGTGTGTATAGCGATAACCAAGGCTGGCAAAATCATCAGTTTGTAGGCTCAGGAGAGTTTACACTTACATTCGGTAATTTTAAAGTAGCCATGACAGTACCTGCAGACCATGTGGTAATGGCTACAGGGCAATGCCAAAACTATGCAG
>JAYSWO010000154.1:0-13175 GCA_043717975.1 Ferruginibacter sp.
GGTCGTATTGAAAGAGGTCGTATTAAAGTAGGTGAGCCAATGGAAATCGTTGGATTAATGGAAAAAGCATTAACTTCTACTTGTACAGGTGTGGAAATGTTTAAGAAATTGCTTGACGAAGGTGAAGCTGGAGATAACGCAGGTCTTTTATTACGTGGTATTGAGAAAACTCAAATCCGTCGTGGTATGGTTCTTTGTAAGCCAGGTTCTATCACTCCGCATACTGAATTTAAAGGTGAGGTATACGTTCTTTCTAAAGAAGAAGGTGGACGTCATACTCCATTCTTTAACAAATACCGCCCTCAATTTTACTTCCGTACTACGGACGTAACTGGAGAAGTTACTTTGAATGAAGGAACTGAAATGATTATGCCTGGTGATAATACTAACTTTACAGTAAAACTTATTCAACCTATCGCTATGGAGAAGGGTCTTAAGTTTGCGATACGTGAAGGTGGTCGTACAGTAGGAGCTGGTCAGGTTACTGAAATCATTAAATAAGAAAATCATAATTTCTCTGCTTAGGTGGGGACTTTGTGGAAGTTTTTACATATCTTTGCAAAGTACTTAGGCGAAAAGCTTAGGTACTTTGTTTTTTAAAAGAGAACCTCTAAATCCCCAACAAAGGAGACATAAGAATTTCTTTTAAAATTAGATACTTTTAAGTCAAGTTCTTTAACATATTGAAACCTTTAAAGTTACTCTTGTGGAGGAAATTATAAAGGTTTCTTTTTTGCGGGCATGGTGCAACGGCTAGCATACGGGTCTCCAACACCCTTGATCTGGGTTCGAATCCTAGTGCCCGTGCAAAGAAATAAATTGGCAAATATGCGCATTTGCAAATTTGCCAATTTATATAACGAATTTTATTTGCCAATTGGCACATTCTTTACTTGCTTATCTGTCCTGATTATTTCGGAATAGATTTGCACATTTTTTTTATTATGAACAAGTTTACCGTTTTTTTAAAAGAGTCTTACATAGAATTGACAGAGAAAGTTAGTTGGCCTAAATGGGAACAACTTACTCAATCTACAGGAATTGTGTTAGGAGCAACCTTATTCATTACTGGTTTGGTATGGATAATGGATACAGTATGTAGTATCTCAATGAAATTTATTTATTCTATATTTTAAGCATTAATTATTAATCATGGAAGAAATAATAACAGCGGCAGTAGCTACTGAAAAACCTGCGAAGGAAAACAAATGGTATGTACTTCGTGTAGTGAGTGGAAAAGAGCGCAAAATAAAAGAATATTTAGATAAAGATATTATTCGCAATGGGTGGGACAAGATTATTATACAAATATTTTTGCCAGTAGAAAAAGTATATAAAGTTGCTAATGGTAAAAAGGTAATGAGAGAGCGTAATTTCTATCCGGGTTATATTATGATGGAAGTGGCTGATGGTAAATTGACAGATGATATTATACAACATGTAAGCGGCATCAGCAACGTGATGCATTTCTTAACGGATGGTAAAGGTTCTAAAGGAAATATCATTTCTTTAAGAAAAGCTGAAGTAAATAAAATGCTAGGTAGGGTAGATGAAATGACGGATGCAGGTGGAGTTACCATGAATGAGCCATTCATTATTGGTGAAACCATTAAGATTATAGACGGGCCTTTCAACGACTTTAACGGTGTGATAGAAGAAGTAAATGATGAGAAAAAGAAATTGAAAGTACAGGTAAAAATATTTGGCCGTGCTACGCCTGTGGAGTTGAGTTATATGCAGGTGGAGAAATTAGCATAATATCATAAATTATATTAATAAAAAAAGTCGCAAATTTTGCGGCTTTTTTTATTATTTTGAAAATGTTGTCATAAATGGTTCATAAAATGATTATTTAATATCGTTATATTTAATAGAGATTTACTTCACTAAAGTAAAATATAAATACTACATTACTTTTTAAAAACTACCTTAAATGAAAACTTTTACAATACAACAAATAAATGAAAAACTTAACGGCGTAATAGTTGGAAATACTTCACAAATAATAATTGGACCTGAGCAAACGGAACTTGCAACGAATGAGCAAATAACTTTTATTGGGCATAAAAAATATGCAAAACTATGGGAAACTTCAAATGCTTGTGCTGCTGTAATAAATGCAGATATAGATTTGGAGCCTGGAGAAAATAAAGCATTTATAAAAGTAAAAAATGCTGATATTGCCATGGCAGAATTATTAGAACTTTTTGTGCCTACCGCACCCGTTTTTGAAAATGATATTGATGTACGTGCAACGATACATAGCACTGCTATAGTTGGTGAAGGTAGCAAAATTGGTGCTGGATGTTATGTTGGAAAAAATGTAAAGCTGGGTAAAAATGTAATCTTGTACCCTAATTGCACTGTAATGGACGATACAACGATTGGCAATAATACGACTATTTGGTCTGGTACTGTGGTAAGGGAGCGATGTATCATTGGTGATTATTGTATTCTTCATCCAAATGTTACAATTGGTGCAGATGGTTTTGGGTTTAGACCTTCGCCAGACGGAAGAGGGCTAATAAAGATACAACATATAGGAAATGTAATAATTGGAAATGCAGTAGAGATAGGTGCAAATAGTTGTGTAGATAGGGGAAAGTTTAGTTCAACAATTGTGGGAGACGGATGCAAGATTGATAACTTAGTACAAATAGGCCACAATAGTAAAATGGGGCGAAGCTGTATAATGGCTGGGGCTAGTGGCTTAGCAGGCTCAGTAACATTGGGTGATGGAGTTGTTATAGGTGGTGGGGCATGTATATCTGATCATGTAACTTTGGGTAATGGTGTACAAGTAGGCGGTGGATCAGGTGTGATGAGTAATTTTGAAGATGGTAAGAAAATATTGGGATACCCTGCAGTAGAAGCTAGAGATATGCTGAAACAATGGGTGGCATTAAGAAATTTGGCAAAATAGAATATCTTATTTTTTGTTTAACCACATTAATTCGAGCTCTTCTGGTAGTTTCATGCGCTCCGCAATCTTTTTATAACGAGCAGATAAATTACACAAATAGTCTTGTGCTTTTGCTACACCATCTTGCAGCCCGGTTAAGCTTTCTATATTCCAAAGCTTAACAAGATGATCAATAATATTTGCATAATCCAAAGCAGTATATATTCCTAATTTTTGAGTAATGGCAGAGAAGTCGGCAAACATATTAGGCTTCTTTGAACCTTCACCCATTGCAATCGAAGGCATTACAATTTGCTTTCGCATCATTTCTTCAAAAGATTTTAATGCACCGCTTGGGTCTATTTCAAAAATTTTAGACATAAAAGATTTGTATGCTTTTTCATGCCTTGCTTCATCACCAGCTATGGTTTTACAAATGCGTGAAAGTGTACTATCGCCAGCCTTATCCGCAAGCTTGCCTGTATTTGTATGAGAAATTTTTGTAGCTCTTTCTTGAAATGAAGTGTAAACAAGGGTTTGATAAGGATCGTTATTGGTTTTGGCATTAAAGCCATTGGAAATTAAGCGGTGTATGGTTTGCTCTACTGCCTTCATATCACAACGACCAGTGAGATATAAATATTTATTAAGTAAATCTCCATGTCTATTTTCTTCTGCTGTCCAAGCTCTACTCCAGCGTACCCACCCATTTGTGCTAGTGAGGTCTCTCTCTTCATTTACAACCAAATTAAAATAAGTTTGATAGCTTGGTAAAGCTTCTTCTGTTATCATATTACCAACCAAAGATGTAATGATAGTATCTGGAATACAATTAGTACGCTGTCTCAATTCTTTTACTTCTTCATATACATCTGCTTTACTAAAGTCAGGTAAAAAATCAGAGGGTTACCAGCAATCATCTGGGTTTAATAAATCTTTATCTACAGTTTCTGCAACAAAATCTTTTAACATGGACATTACTTCCATGTTTTTTGCAATTTCATTGCTATCGTCGGGTTGCATTTTTAATTATTTTATGAACTATTTTTTATAATCTGTAAATATACAATTAGTAATATTATAAAACATGTATTAGGAAAATGAATAATTTGAATAAGATGAGTTAAAATTTTCATGCTTTAATATAAATATAAAATAGTCTTATCCGCCCAAAACATATTTATGCCTCACCAAAATTGTTTAAAACTTATTTTTTATGAAGATCTATATGCTATGGGATGCGTTTGTTTTTTATTAGGCCCTAGAAATAGCCTTGCATAAATTCTTAGTACGGTTAACTCTAATACCAAGAAATTGATGGTAACAAAAGTTATTAAAAAGTATTCACCTTTTTCAATGTGTGTAAACATTAAATCTATACCAATAAAGGAAGGGGTAAAAGGTAAACTTACAAATGCGAGGCATGCTATTAAAAACCAAAATGCCCATTTAGGATGGTCATATATATGCCCATAAAAATCTTTTAAATCAACTTTACCTTCTGCTTTTTTTAGTTTATGTAAATTGTATGCACCTACTATGGCTGCAAAAGTTATTCCACTTGCATACAAAATAATTTCTGTGTATTCATATTCATCATTTAGTAAGGCTATAGATAATACAGTGTATAATTGACTAATAATAATGAGCGACCATGCTCTTAATGCATTCTTCTTTTCGGTAAATGCAGCTAGTATTAAAAGCATACCAATAAATGCAAAAAGCAAATGCGATTTTTCATCTATTTCATAAGGAATATTTTCATCGAAATAAAAGAACAATAGCCCTACAACAAATACCATAGATAAAATGATTAATGCCATTTTTTTAGACAAAAAATGTAATAGATTTCCCACAAATTTAAATGGGTTCCACAAAATTTTCTTTAGCAAAGCATCCATATTCCACTCTTTAATACTCAATACATAAATACTATTGCTTAGTTTGTTGAGAAAAGAATTTTTAGCGCCATATTGTTTTGGTACATAATTAAAAAATTGATCGTGTATCATATATCCCAATACAGATGGCGAAACCAACAACTGGTATGTACGCAATAACGCATTGCCTGCAAGGTGCACCAACGCTAGTATGTGCCAACCTAGGGCTACTTCTATAAACATTAAACCTATTTGTGCAATGGCTGAATATGCAATTTGTGTTTTTACAGATGATTGTACTCGAGCTATACAAGTGCCTACTATAGCAGTAAGTACTCCAATGGTAATTACAATTATTTTTACGGTTAAAATCGATTCCCAAAATGGATATGTTCTGAGCAATAAAAATACGCCTAGGTGAACTGAAAGCGAACCATAAAATACAGCACTTGATGTAGTAGGCCCTTCCATAGCCCTTGGAAGCCAAGATGAGAAAGGAAACTGTGCAGATTTTATAGATGCGGAAACAATGATCATGGCTATAATAAATATTACTGAACCATAGTATTCTTGAATGTGTGGAATTACTGCATCAACATTAGATAATTTTAAAAAAGTAATATTCTCATGCCATACATGATGGTTCATCCATAGCGCTAATATTAAACATATATCGCCTAACCTATAAAAGGAAATTGTTTTCAATGCATTTTTTACAGGTAAATATCTATCTCTATAAAAAGCAATTAATAAGAAAGATGTAATGCCCAAAAACTCCCAACCAATAAATAAGGTTTCAAAATTGCCAGCAAATACAGCTACGTTATAGCCAAAAAAGAAAAGCAATAGGGTATTAAAAAAACGCTTATAACCTTGGTCTCTGTGTAAATAATATTTGCTAAAAATAACTACCAAAAAAGTAATTAATGCACCCAATAATGCAAATACAGCCGTGGTTTTATCAAAATAAAAATCAAGAAAAATTTCAATGTCATTTTCCTTGTAAAATACATAATGCTTTACATCCAATGTAGGAGCACCTTGTAGTATCCAATAAATGATAAATGCAATTATGCTAAACAATTGCAAACCTATTAAACTGTAGGATACACTCGATAATAATTTTTCTTGCTTGGTAGAAAAAAAGAAACTTATAACAAAACCAATAAGAGGTATAAAAATAAAATACTGTAATAATTGTTCCATTATAAGTTAGTTGTATAAATAAACTGGTAAATTTTCTTGTGTAGCATCTACAATATGGTTGCTCTTCATTTCTTTTGATTCTTCAAGCAATGTTTTTACATCTTTAAAAAAATGTATTTCTTTTGCCAAAGGCTCGTAATGAATAAATGCACCATCTTTAAAATAAGTAATCTCATTTGTATCAGGATTTACTGATACAACATGCACCCATTCGTTTTTAAACCATTCATACATTTCGGGAGTAGATTGTATGCTGTTTAAAACCACAGCAGGGTAGTGCTCTACAATAATCATTAAACGAAGTGGATCGTGCACTTCTATCATTTGCCATGGCAGGCCTGGCCTCAAATCACCATCGCTACTATTGGCCACACCAAAAAGTCCCATTACATTGTGTGGTAGTTTTGTACCTGCACCTAGTTTGTAATTATCTACACGGCTAAAATAATATTCTAAATTTATACCACCACATACCGGGCCAAGTGGGCGCATTACACCTGTAAGGAAATTGCCTTCCAAATCTTGTTTGTAATTATAAGAGTTTAAAAAAGCTCTTCTATCTAAAAATAAGCCTTTGGTCATTTCTCTATTGCCTACTATACAAAGAGTGTTGGTGCCATGCCCCAATTCGGGTCTTGGTTCAAATAAAGAAACCGACCTAGCTTTAATATCTTTTCTTATTTTTTTAATATCTGCCTTTGTATTGATGGATGCAAAACGACGGGAGCGTTCTTTAGCATTTAAATCCAAAGCATCTTCAAAAGCAGCCACATGCTTTATATGGTTCTTTGCGTTTACTTCATTTAATATATTCACATCATAAAACTCCATTTCGTCCGCAGCGGTATCATGCAAAGCACCTACAAATTGTGTAGCAGTAGGTATATGAATACCATTTGTAGCTAACATTTTTCTTACGTCTACATGATTGGCCATAGCTGCAAAAACCCTTGCATTTACGGAGCCCGGACGGCCACTACATGCCCCACAGTCGTGTGCGCCATGGTGTGGATTATTGGCGCTGCTGCTACCATGTGCTACCACATAAATAATGGGTGCAAAATCATTGGTAAGACCAATACCTTTTAATAATCCAGTAACCCTCGTTACCATTTCATTTATAGTAAAACCAATTTGCAAATTGTTTTCTATATCATTGGCATCTTTGTTTTCTATGGTTAATTTGCCTTGCTCGTTCATGTGCGCAAATGCATTAGAAATAGCGGGGCTCATTTTTGGTGTAAACAAATTTTGTATCAATCGCAAGCCTGCCCAATAGCCAAATGTAAGTGCACTTAAAAAACCTGTACCAAATTGATGTGTTTTGTTGGTGTAAAATAAATCGTGTTTTCTTTTGGTACTTACATCCGATTCTTTAATTAAAAAAGTAGGCGTAACTGGTGCAGGGCAAAGTTTATCGTAAAATTTTGCATGCTCTGCTTGAAAATAAAACTCCACACCAAAGAAACCTGGACTACCCAATGTTTCACAATTCTTGTCCAAGCTTTCAATATGTCTTCTCAAGCTACATTCTCTTTCATCAATGCAAAACATGGCTTGAAAACTTTTTGCAGCGATAGCATTTGATACAGCAACACTTCCTTTCTTTTCTGATTTTAATTCTTTTATACCGGCTAATACTTCGTCATAATAGCTCCACTCAAAAGCATTTTGCCAAATTTTTAATACTTCGTGTAGTTCTGTATTGGGAACGTCTTCAAATAAATTTACAGGTTTCTCATTTGCAATATTGCTTATTGGTTGCCAATTTTTGCCAAGTGAATAATCGAGGTTATCAATTTCTAATAGCAATTCAAATACAATTAAATCGTGTAAAGAAATTTGTTTTGGGCTTAATAAAGTATGTGGTTGTGCCTCCACACTTGCTACCATGCCGCTCCATCCTCTATGGGTAAATTGTTGGTCAAACAAATATTGCTCAAAATAATTTTCATTGCCAACAACTATTTTTAATAAATCTGTTATAGAAATATTTTCTTGAGAGAGTAATTGCTTTGCTCTTTTTGTTTTAAATAAACTCGTAAAACTATTTTTCTCTATACTTTTTATGGCTTCTAAAAAAGAAACATTGCCAACTGGAAAATCCCAAATGGCAATGCCTTGATCTAAATAACTACACAATACCCTAAACAAAAGAGGCTGTACCAAGTTATTTAAATCTAATTGATATGTATTTTTCCAATTGGCTCTGAGCATACCAATACGCTGCCCAATGTGCTCTTCATAATTTGTAGAAATAGCTTTGTTTCTCCAAATAGAAATATTTTCTTTTCCTTTTGCATCGGCTATTACTCTATCCAAAATAGCTGTATTAATTCTTCCGATTTTAAATAGTTTTCTAAAATCGGTTAAGGGCAAAGTAGCTTGATGGCCAAATATTTTTGATGACTTAAAAATGGCATCATAAAACTTCATGTGCTGAAAAGCATGCAAAGAATTATGGTGAATAAAATCTTTAAGCGGTGTTTGTGTAGGCAAATAGTGTGTTAACTCATGCAGCACTTGCTGTTCATCAAATACATTTTTGTTCATGTGTTCAATAATTTTTAAATAATTTAAACACATCAAAAAGTGTAAACTGCTATTTAGTTTACACTTTTTATTATGCTTTTATAAACTTACGCATCTTTAGCTTCTAAAATCATTTAATGAAAATTTCGGGTTTTTGTCATCGTTTATGTATTGTACATTTTTAGAAAATTGTACTTTTCCTGTTTGTATATCATACATTGCACCAACAACACCAATTTCTCCTGCCTCTAGCATTTGCTCTAAAATATAACTACGTTCTATGATTTGTTCTACACTTCTCTTTACATTTATCAAAGCTACATTATCTACAAATTCATCGTTAGCGGATGTGCGATTTTCAGTTGTTTTTCTTTCTTGATAAACAGCAGGTTGTATTTTAGATAATAATTCTGTTAAGTTACCCATTTCTACATGGTCGCAAGCACCTTTAATGGCACCACAAGCTGTGTGCCCTAGCACAACAATTAATTTTGAACCAGCTACTTTGCAAGCAAATTCCATACTGCCTATTATATCGGTATTTACAATATTACCAGCAATACGTACTGAAAAAATATCACCTAACCCTTGGTCAAAAATTAATTCAGAAGATGTTCTACTATCTATGCAACTTAAAATAGTTGCAAAAGGCCATTGTCCGTCTCTTGTATCATTTACTTGGTCTAATAAATTTCTATCTTCTTTTAAATTTTTAATAAATCTCTCGTTGCCTTCTTTTAAAATTTCCATTGCCATTCTTGGCGTTAAACTTTCTTGTGTTTCTTTTGAATGTGCTTTCATTTTATTTTTCATTTATAATTTTAAAATATTTTTTTTTACTTAAAAGGAGTATTGTTAAATACTACAATTTGAAATTGTGAAGTGCGACTGTTTTCTAACATTTGCACCATAAATCCTGTTTCTATTTTTATATTTTTATTTAAACAGTAGCCTATGGCTGCATACAACCTATTTCTATCAAATGTTGGTTTTTCGTCATTTAAAAATATTTCGTTGTATGCAGATAAATAGATGGCATTTTTCTCCATCGTTTTTTTGGTAATAGGCTTATTTATGCCTAAAAAATAGCGAAAACGCATTTTAAAATCATTGGCCAAAAAACGCTCTTCTATCCTATACCGGTGTTGAATAAAAAAATTATTAAATTGTTGTTTTGTTATAAATTGTTGATAAACTCTGTGTTCATTTTTTACAATTTTATCTTTCTTTAAGCCTGAAGCAGTATACGTTTTGGTTTCTATAAAGCCATAGCCTAACAATATGTTATTGTTGTTTTCAGAAAGGTTATAACCAATACCTGTTCTAAACAACAATTGATTTTCATCTCCTATAAAGTTATAATTGCGGTATTGTATTTCATTGTGCCAATTAAATTTGCTATTTATTTTTTGATTCCCAAAATACATAATCCAATCGCCCACCTTTTTTGGTTGAGCAACTGCCACAATTGTAATGCTTGCAAAAGCAAATGTCAATAAAATATATGTAAACTTTTTTTTCAATTTTTTGTTATAATAAAAAATTTAGATAGCTTTTTTACCTTTTATTATATACGCTGTAATGATACCCACAATTACACCAATCAATAAACCTTTACCGCTAATTGGTTTCCATACTTCAAATAAATCGATGGCAAGTATAAAGATGATGGTAACAAAGAACGGCACATATGTATTAAATCCTTTACCAACCATATCTTTAAAAAGCTGTGGGCTTGCTAATTTATAACCTGTTAAAAGTAATATAGCCGCTAGAGCAGATAATGGAATTTTATTTAATAGTGCAGGTATCAATATTACGCATACCAATAAAAGCAAACCATGAAAAATGGTAGATAATTTTGTTTTAGCACCAGAGTTTACATTGGCACTACTGCGCACAATAACACTTGTAATGGGTAAGCCACCAATTAAGCCTGCTACACTGTTACCAATACCTTGCGCTATAAGCTCTCTATTGTTATTTGTTTTTCTTTTTTCAGGGTCTAAATCATCTATTGCTTCTATACTCAACAGTGTTTCTACCGATGCAATAATGGCAAATACAACTCCATAAACAAGTATGGAAACATTTGTAAAACCACTAAAATTTGGAAGTGTAAAAAAACTAAAAAATTCGCTTGCTGATGTAGCTATTGGCACAACAACCAAATGCTTTGCCTCTAAAGCGTTATTGGCAAAACTTACTTTTAAAATTTCATTTATAACAACACCAACTATTACCGCTATCAAAGCGCCTGGTATAAACTTTACTTTCACTTTAGTCCAACCTAAAATAATTACAATAGAAACTAAGCAAATAGCTAAAACGATTGGGTTGTAATTTTGAAAATCAGCAAACATTTCTTTTAGGTTTTTAAAACCAAGTGCTATTGGAAGTTGCTTTGCAATAATGATAATACCAATACTAGTAAGTAATCCTTTAATAACGCTGCTAGGTATATATTTAGCTACAGCACCTAATTTGAATACGCCCATTAGTATTTGCAAAATACCAGCAATTAATACGGCACATAAAAACAACTCGAAATTGCCTATTGTAGTTATGGCGCCCAAAACCAAAGCAGACAAACCAGCTGCAGGGCCGCTCACACTTAGCTGGGAGTTACTAAAAGCACCTATAACAATACCACCTACTATGCCAGAAATAATGCCACTAAAGAATGGAGCACCACTTGCCAGTGCAATGCCTAAGCAAAGTGGTAGCGCTACTAAAAATACTACCAAGCCTGCAGGCAAATCGTTTTTTAATTTTGAAAACATGTAATTTTTTTGAGATGAAAATGAAAAGTATATAAATTTCTCCTGTACTGTAAATAAATACTTTTTTATTTATATAATAAAATACATGGTAAATTTATAGTTACCAATACTTATATACAAAAAATATATATTATAAAAAATAAGCTAAGAAAAGTTTGGCGGCAATAATTCTACATCTATTGAAATTGATGAGGGTTTATTGGTATTAATGATTAGATAGTTGGCCTGGGAATTAAATATAAAACTTTGAATTGTCGTATTAAAAATAGAACTGAAATATTCTTTAACCTTCTCTTCTGCATTGTTTTTTTCTGATTTACCTTTCTCCTCATCTTGGTCATCAAATGATACGATGTAAGATTTTTCGATGTATTGAAATACAACATTATTTGCCACAAGCGTAAGTGTAGCAAATGAAATAAGTAATATTTTAATGATCTTTTTCATCTGAAGAATTACAAATGTATCAATTTTTAGGAAATTATCTCTAATTACCTATTGTAAACCAATGTAATTAGGTTAGGGGCTTAGATGTTGTTGGTATGAAAGCCATTACTAAACTTTCTAATGCTTTGGTAAGGAACAACCTTTTGCATTGACTTAACGATATTATATTAAAAACCTATTTATAAAATATTACTGTATGTTTAATGATTAATCGCATGGTTTATTTAGGTTAGTAAAGCTAATTTTACCATTATTTTATCTGGCCGTAGTGTAATTAAAGGGATCATCTCCGGCACTTGGCTAGTAGCTTCTATCTCAAATTTGCTAAAAAATGCATGCAAAAAAAATGACATTTCTGCCATGGCAAAATTATTGCCTATACACATTCTTGGCCCTGCCCCAAATGGAAAAAAGTTTTTAGATTTTGCCAAACTGCAATCATCCAGGAAACGTTGTGGTAAAAAACTATTTTCGTTTTTCCAGTTATGTTTATTTCTATGTAAGCCAAAAAAGAAAGGAATAATAATTGTTCCTTTTGGGTAAACATATTCTTCAAATGCATCATCTTCAATTGCCGCCCTTTCTGTCATCCATGCTGCGGGGTATAAGCGCATACCTTCATATATCGTTGCTTTTATACATTCATTGTTTATAGATTCTAACACACTTATATTCTTACATACTTCTTTAATTTGTTGTTTTGTTTCATTATCGTTAGCAATAAGATGCAATAACCATGATAATGTATTGGCGGTAGTTTCATGGCCTGCAAATATCAAAATAAGCAATTCGTCAATTACTTGCTCTTCATCCATTGGTAAGCCGGTATCTTCATACTTGCTGTTTAAAAGCATATCTAACAAATCGGAAAATGATTTTTCAGTTTGCTTTCGGTTCTTAATAAGTAATCTAAATTGATGTCTGATACCGCTTACTTTTTTTAGAATATTTTTCTTTTTACCAGTAAATGGATAGGTTATTTTTTGTAATGGCTTATTAATATCTACCATTAAAAAATTTTGCAATTCCGTAAAATCTTTATTTAGCGCTTCCATTTCATTTTTAGAAAAATCAATATCAAACAACGATTTTATTAAAATGGTAAATGATATTTGATGTAGAAGCGGATATATATATCTACATCTTTATCAGTAGGAAATAATGACAACGAATCATCTATACTTTTAATAACAATATCGTATAATCCTTTTAGTTTTTCTTTATGAAATACAGGCTGTATAAGCCTTCTTTGCTTAAGCCAATACTCGCCATTTGAAAACAATAGTCCGTTTCCAAATAGTTCAACAGCTTTTGTTGTAGAGAGTTCAGATTTTTTATAGTTCTTATGATTCTCCTTTAAAACATAATTTATAAAATCTGGATTTTGTGTAACAATAAGTTTTTTATTAATTCCAAGAGTAGCAC
>JAYSWO010000155.1:0-13063 GCA_043717975.1 Ferruginibacter sp.
AAAAAGGAAGACCAGTACGTTTTGTTTTTGATAAAGAAATAGATGAATCTTTGTTAAAATACCTCATTAAGCGCTTAGGCTTATCTAAAGGAAACCTAATAGCTGGTGCACGCATTCATAATTTTAAAGATTTTATTAATTTCCCAGAGAGTGTTTTTAGTAAAAAAAATCAACGTAAAAAGCCAGTTACACATCCTCAATTAAAAAATAGCACAAGTGTTACTTCTGCAATAATGGAGAAAGATGTGATGTTGCATTTTCCTTATCATTCTTTTAATAGCGTTATCGATTTATTAAGAGAAGCTGCCATAGACCCAGCAGTAGTAAGTATAAAAATAACATGCTACAGATTGGCTGCAAAGTCTAAAATAATAAATGCCCTTACCAATGCAGTGCGCAATGGAAAGGCTGTAACTGTAATGATAGAACTGCGTGCAAGGTTTGATGAAGAAGCCAATCTTGATTGGAAAATACATTTAGAAGAAGCTGGTGTAAAAGTATTGATTGGCGTACCTAATTTGAAAGTACATGCAAAACTTTGCCTTATTAAGAAAAGGATAAATAACATTACCACGCATTATGGTTTTGTAAGTACCGGAAACTTAAATGAAAAGACAGCCCTAATATATGGAGATCATTGCCTGCTTACCTCCGATAGAAAAATAATGGCAGATGTAAATAAGATTTTTAGCTATTTAGAACACCCTTTTAAAAGAATTGGATTATTAAATGCTTGTAAAATATTGCTTGTAAGCCCTGTTAACATGCGGAGGCAACTTGTTTTTCTTATAAACAAAGAAATAAAAAATGCAAAATTAAAAAAAGTGGCAAGCATTACCATAAAAGTAAATTCGCTTAGTGATCATCAACTAATAGAAAAATTATACGAAGCCTCTAGGGCAGGTGTAGAAGTAAAATTAATTATAAGAGGTATATGTTGCATGTTTACCGAGGCAAAAAGAAATAAAAAAAGTATACAAGCCATAAGTATTATAGACGAATATTTGGAACATGCCAGAATAATGATTTTTGGAAACAATGGAGATAAAAAAGTTTTTATATCCTCTGCAGATTGGATGCTAAGAAATATTGATCATAGAATTGAAGTAGCTTGCCCCATTGTAGAAAAAGATATACAACAAGAATTGATAGATATTACCAATATACAGTTAGGCGATAATGTAAAAGCAAGAATATTAGACAATGACCAAAATAATGATTATGTAAACCCTAGAAACACAAAAAAAATACGCTCGCAAATAGAAACATTTAATTATCTATCAAAGAAAATATCAGTAAAATAATAACGCCTATTTTTTTGCCATGGCCGGTATAGGCTTAAAACCATTACTAACAATATTGGCACTTTCTTTAAATATGCCTGTAATAGATACCATATTTAATGGAAACTCTAACAACACATGGCAAAAACTTAAAAAATATAACCATCGCAATCCAAGTGCATAATTTACACCATAAAGAATTAATGAAACAATCCATAAAATTATTACAGCCATAAATCTAGCTTTTGGTACTTTGTGCCATTTAATAACTTCTGTTTTACTAAACCAATTTAAGTAATGATATGTGTAGGCAAATGCGATAAAGCGCATCAATAAAATACCAGTTTGCGAATGAAATACTACTTGTGCAGCATTGCTATAATCAGGAGCTGGTGTTTGTAAGCTATCCGCATTATTGATATATAGTAAATTGCCAGCAGCATCTTTTAATTGAGGAAAATCTACATGAAAAATGTTGGTAAGAAAACTTAAGTTGGTATCAAAAAAGCCTTCGCCACCTGCCTGATAAGAGTCTTTACCATATTTTGTAACTTCTATGAATGTTTGGTCTTTAAAAAGTAAAAATAGCAATACCGGGCAAATAATAAATACTACAAAAGAAATCAACCCACTTTGGCTTCTACTTTTTAATGCCCCATATAAAATAAAAAAACCGGTAAATACAAAAACGTGTACCAAGGTTGGAAGCAATGCTCCTATAAAAAATGCCAAGCCATCTCTTTGATCTGCCTTAAATATTCCATTAGAAATAAATAATATAAACAAAATACCGCCTACTTTTATATACACATTTTTTACAAAAATCATCAACAAAGAGCCCGTAAGTGCCACAAATATGATTTTGTTGCCAAAAGCGCTATCAAAAGGCCAGTTCCAATGGTTTTTATAAGCAATGCTTTCCAATAATATGATAATGCCAATAACCCAGAGTACAATGTTATCGTATTTACCTTTTGTAAAATACTGCCTATCGTGTAGCCAACTTATTTCGGTAAGGTAATGTAATGGACCTAATACTGCATATGCAAATAGAAAAACCTCAAAAGGCATAATAAAAGCTGCTATACAGCTAAAAACCATTAGGCCGATATTTATCACATTTATTTTTGTACCTGAATTCATTAAAAAGTATTTATACAGAAAGATAAAGTTAGCTATAAAATTAATGTTGAAAGATTTCTAATAAATTATTTCTTCACTTTAAAATAATATCCTCAATTTTAGCGTATAAAAATATTATTATTTTGATTTTAGCAGCAATAGATATAGGAAGCAACGCAGCACGGTTATTGATAAATGATGTTGTAAAGGACAGAGATGGCAAAGCCACTTTTAATAAATTGAACCTAGTACGAGTACCGTTGCGTTTAGGGTTTGATGTGTTTGAAAACAAAATAGTATCTCCTGAAAAGAAACGCATGTTTGTAGAAACGATGAAAGCGTTTAGACATTTAATGAATGCATATAATGTACAAGCACTTAGGGCTTGTGCTACAAGTGCTATGAGGGATGCAATCAATGCAAAAGAAATTATAGCTTTGGTACAAAAAGAAGCCGATATATTAATAGAAGTGATAGATGGCGATATGGAAGCCAATCTTATTTATGAAAATCATGTGGCAGAAAATATGGATAAAGATCATAGCTACATGTACATTGATGTAGGAGGCGGAAGTACCGAAATTTCTTTTTTTAGCAATGGAATATTAATTCACAAAAGATCTTTTAACATAGGCACTATCCGTATTCTAAAAAACTTGGTAACTACAGAGCACTGGGAAGAGCTAAAAAGTACGATAAAAGCCATAACCAAAGGACATAAAACCGTAATGGCTATTGGTAGTGGTGGTAATATCAATAAAGTATTTAGTTTAAGCAAACGTAAAGAAGGAAGACCATTGCAGTTAGATTTACTAAGAGAATATTACAACGACTTAGAGCCATTATCTATACAACAGCGCATAGCAAAGTACAACTTTAGAGATGACCGTGCAGATGTAATTGTGCCCGCACTCCTCATATACATAAACGTAATGCGCTGGGCAGGTGCAGAAGAAATTTCGGTTCCAAAAATTGGTTTGGTAGATGGGTTAATACAGCATTTGTGGGAAGAGGTGAAATAGCTTTTATATTGATGATTTAAAGATTTAAGATTTATAAAATGTAGCGTCCACCATTCTTAATTAAAACTAAATAAAGATAGTTTTCTAAACTTTTTTCTACATTTACAATATCATTGCGAGCTTTTAAGGATTTGTTTTATTCTAAACGCAGAGCCAACTCCCCTTTCGCTATTTTTTTAGACAAATAAAACACATGCCATGTCTGTAAACAAAGAAATAAAAAAAGTAACCACCCATACTTTACAAAAAATGAAAGCCGCTGGAGAAAAAATCTCTATGATAACGGCTTACGACTTTTCTTTTGCACAAATTTTTGATGCGGCAGGTATAGATGTAATATTGGTAGGAGATAGTGCAAGCAATGTAATGGCCGGAAACGAAACTACCCTACCCATTACCATGGAGCAAATGATTTACCATGCTCAATCAGTGGTTCGTGGCATCAATCGTTGCTTGGTAGTAGTAGATATGCCATTTGGTTCTTACCAAGGAAATTCTACAGAAGCACTCATTTCTGCTATAAGAATTATGAAAGAAACTGGTGGCCATGCTATAAAATTGGAAGGCGGTGAGCACGAGGTAGAATCTATAAAACGTATTGTGAACAGTGGTGTGCCTGTAATGGGGCATTTAGGACTTACACCACAGAGTATTTATAAATTTGGCACTTACACGGTTCGGGCTAAAGAAGAAGCCGAAGCTACACAATTAAAGAAAGATGCACTGCTCTTGCAAGATGCAGGTTGTTTTGCTATTGTTTTAGAAAAAATTCCCGCCACATTAGCGGCAGAAGTTTCTGCAAGTTTATCTATACCAACCATTGGTATTGGCGCAGGTGGCAAGTGTGATGGGCAAGTACTTGTAATGCACGATATGCTTGGCATAAATACTGAATTTAAACCTCGCTTTCTTCGTCAGTATTTAAACTTACACGAACAAATAACTGGTGCTGTGCAGCATTATATAAAGGATGTAAAAAGCAATGATTTCCCCAATGAAGGAGAACAATATTAAATAGTTCTTAGTTTTAACTGTATTAATAATTCCCAACAAAACCTTAAAAAAATTACCAGGCATTTGCTAAAAAAGTTTGGTAATTTCAAAAATACAAACCAAAGTTATGGTTACCAGTTAGCTCTTAAAGCCACTAAATAATTTCTACCCCCCGCAGAAAAACCGGAGGCAAAATACCTATAATTTTTATCGAAAATATTGTCTATAGCCAATTGCAATTGTACATGCTTATGCAAATGCACACTACCTTTCCAATTTAAAGTAGCCCAGGCAGGAAAACCATCTACAGTAGCATAGGGTGCATTGTCTTCACCATCTGCATTAAACTGATCTAATCGTTTCCATCCGTTATACAATACGCTCATTTCTGTAGTAAATTTTTTGTGCTCGTATGCTAAACTTGTTTTACCAATCAATGGTGGTATGTGATCTAATGGCTTACTACGCACATTTTTTGAAACCAATGCAAAAGTACCATCAGCTTGTTTTTCATAAATCGTAGATTTTTTTGTAACATCGGTTTTAAATCTTCCGTAAGTATAATTAAGCGTGGTATGTAACATCAAGCCTTTTATGATCTTAGCTTGTAGCCCAATGCTCACACCTGTAAGGCTTGCTCTGTTTACATTCTGACTAGCTACCACTTGGCTTTTTACACCGTTATACAAAATAGAATCTTGCCCATTTAAATTAAAAGGTGCTTTTACGATGGCATTTCTAAACATTGTATAAAACCCAGTAACATCTATGGTAACTTTGTCTGCAATTTTTTGAGAAATAGACAAATCTATGTTGTAGGTAAATTCTGGTTTTATGTTGGCGTTTGGAACAACCACTTGTCTTATTGTAGCACTTGCTGTACTCGATTCAAATATTTTAGCTAAGTCATCTACATTGGGGGCTCTAAAGCCAGATGATATGGCAGTACGTATTGTAGTGCTATTATTAGGCGAATATACAATGCCAATATTTCCTGTAAGTGCTGTTGTTTGTTGTTTTACAGTAGTGTCGGGCAATTTAAAAAAAGAATTATCTTCTACATTACTTTTTAAGCTTGTAGATTGTAAACGTAGCCCATCATTTAAAACCAATTTTTTGTTTTTATATTTATATACATGTTGTGCGTAAATACCTATATTGTTCATCCTATTTTTTCCATCGGGGTATCGAGTGTCTAATTTTGTTTCAATACCCGTAGTCAAGTTTTTTCTTGTAGCAGTAGATTGTAAATCATTAGACTGAAAATCCATACCAATAGCCAGTTCATTACTTGTTCCTATTAATTTTCTACCGCTTATTGTACCACCCAATATTTTTACTTTTTCTATCCTACTATCAAACCTGTCGTATCTTCTATATTCTCTTGTGTGCCTACTTTCCACAATATCTTGATAATTGATATTGGCTTTTATTTCACTAAAAAAACCTGTGTTTACTGCATTAAACTCGTAAGCGGCCAGCACTCTTTTTTGTGGACCATAAAACCAATCTGCATAGCGAAGTGCAGTACCAATAGTGCCTCCAAAGTTTTTTACATCTTGCAATCTGTCGTACCTAGGTACATTATTGGTGTTAGACAATTGAACATTTAAAGAATGTTTTATACGATCATTTTGCTTAAACAATATTTTTTGAATGATATCCCATTGCTTAAAACCTGAAAACTTTTGTACACGATCATCGCTATTTACTCTAATAGAATCTATACCGTTTACATGGTCAATATACGTGGCTCTTCTACCAAAGTCTGGATAAGCGCTTGAATATTTGCTACCCATTTTCATATCCCCAAAATCGCTAAAGTTATACGATTGAAACCACGCTATTTTTTTACCCCCCATACTAGCATCAACATGTATTGTTTTTTCGTTATTCACACTACTGTATCTTGCAAATGCTGTACCTGTGGTAAGAAAATTTTTATCGCCAGACAATACAGGAGATTTCGTGATTAAGTGTACAATACCGCCCAATGCATCGCTGCCATAAATAGTAGATGATGGACCATACATTACCTCTACCCTGCTCAACGAATTTTGATCGGCCGTAATACTATTTTGCAAATGGCCAGGGCGAAAAATAATATTGTTCATACGCACACCATCTATTACCAATAGAATTCTACTGGCTTCAAAGCCCCTAAGTACCGGGCTACTGCCACCTTGTTGGCTCTTTTGTACAAAAATTTTACCCGTATTTATAAGTAAATCGCCTGTGTTTTGTGCATTGGCTTGTGCAATGGTATTGGCAGAAATAACATCAATACTTTGTGCTATATTTTTTTTCTTTTCTACAAAATTGTTGGAAGAAACCACTATCTCATCTAAAGCAACAACATTTTTTGTAGTATCCGTAATAGTGGTATTATTTGTTTGTGCATGGCTGTTTTTCAGAAACAACAATGCAAACACGATTACATATATTTTTTTCACTTTGCTTGGTTTTATGCACAATAAAATTTGCTAATACAGATATATTAGCAACTACACTTAAAAAAAATGTAGATCAACTTGTAATAAAACTAAACATTTGGTGGAGGGGTATAAACAGATAAGTATTGAGAAACACTTTTTGGGGATAAAAGAAAATAATTTTTAAGTAGTAAATTATTAAACGTACAGGTTCCATCTTCCACATCAAAGTCATTTATGGCACAACAAAACATGCATTTCAGTATTAACTCATTTGTAGGAAGAGATTCATTTTTATTAGACTGGAGTTTATCGGCATAATTCTTTTTAATGGCATCTTCATCTTTATCAAACAATCCTGTTAGTATAATTTTGTCATTTAATATTGCATACGATTTAATATCAAATAATTTCCCCTCAATCAAAACTTCTTTGTTTTCTTTTACCCAAATAATATCTGCTTTATTGATAGAGATGCTTTGGAGCGAAGCATTTTCCAACTTTTCTAACATGTGATGCTGTTGTACTTTTTGTTGTAACAAAAAGCAAACAAAAAATATAAATGGTGCCGCAATCAGCGTCAGCATTACAAAAGCCAATATTTTTTTTAATTTAATCAACATCCAAAAATAAACTTTAGTTGCAAATAAAAAAAGTAAAATATACTATTTTGATTTACAGACAATTAAATTTACTCTATGCTTGATACTATTTTGTTTAAATCGATTTAAATTTCCTTTATTTTTCACATTCATACAAGTCTTACAATTTGAAGAATTTCTAATTTAATTGTAAACACCGTTATGTAAATACAAACTTTTTACATTAGTTTTTACTCTCATTCTTAAAAAAATTGTACTTTCTACAGAATTTGTTTACACCATAGCATAATCGAGTATTAAAAAATGAGTATTTCTTTACTAAAGGTATTACTTTTACAGCCCGACTATTCTGTCGATTATTACCTTTCTACCCCTTTCGATGGCTAAACTAGCTAAACAACACAAATTTATAGACCTTTCAGATTATGGAAGGCCAATAGCCACAGCTATTGCCAACGCTTTAAAAGATACTGCATGTACACCCATTCATGTTAGTATAGCATTTGGCATTTCAGGTTTACTTGCTGTATATTGTATTATATCAAACCATTATTATCTAGCGGGCTTTTTTCTCATTACAAAATCAATTTTAGATGCAGCAGATGGAGAGCTTGCTAGAATAAAAAATACGCCTTCGTACACAGGAAGATATTTGGATAGCATATTTGATATTATCCTCAATTTTTTAATACTAATGGCTATTTGCTATGTATCTACATCAAGCTATGCGCTAACACTCATTGCATTTATATGTATGCAATTGCAAGGCACATTGTACAATTATTACTATGTTATTTTAAGGAACAAATCAATAGGGGCAGATAGTACTAGCAAAATATTTGAATACAAAGTACCTAAAGCTTTTAATAACGAAAAACAAGGTACTGTTGATGTTTTATTTTCTATGTATGCTGTAGCATATAGCATTTTTGATAAAACTATTCATTTACTAGATAAGAATGCATATAAAACAAAAAGATTTCCCAATTGGTTTATGAGTATGATATCTGTGTATGGTTTGGGGTTTCAATTATTCATTATTACCATTATGTTGGCTGTTGGCTTACTAAACTTTATTGTTCCTTTTTTTATAGTGTTTACCGTTTTAATAGTATTATTCATACTAATTAGAAAAGGCTTTTTTTAAATAAATAGGTATTTATTATACTTTAACAAAAAAATTAATACTTATTCATGCTTCTAAACCAATATTTTGGACAACCAATACTGTTATTAGAACAAAACTAAACTTATACCTATTAATAGGAGTACTACATTTAAATGCTAAAAATTGCCGTTCACCTACTTTTTTCGGTCGTTCACGTACTTCTATGTTTGTTTTTCAATTTTTATATATTACTTTGTAGTACAAAACCTACAAATTTCTCATGTAGGAATGCCAAAAACAACAATTAATGTAAGTAATTTAAAATAATCACTGGGGGGTGATTTAATAAAGCTGCTACTGTAAAAGGTAGTGGCTTTTTTGATATGATTTACTATTCGAAATTACCTATATATTAATGAGTATAAAATATCAGTTTTAACATTAATATAGATCATAGAGAAAACGAGTAATGTGGTATTTTAAAGCGTTTATTAATAAAAATAACATATCAGATAATTATTAAAAAGCTACCAACCTTTTACAAATTATAAAGATATTGAGACAATAAACAAATTGATTTTCCTATTTTGAGTTTTGAAGAAAATATCTATTAGTCATTTATTCATTAAAAGATTATCCATTATTGAATATCCGTACATTTGCAACGAATAAAATAATACAATTTATATGAGCGTAGTAGACCTTATAATGCCGAAACTTGGAGAAAGTATCATGGAAGCAACGGTACTTAAATGGCACAAAAAAGTGGGTGATAAAGTGGCACAAGACGAAACCATACTGGATATTGCTACAGATAAAGTAGATAGCGAAGTACCATCTACTGCTGAGGGTGTGATAGAAGAAATATTATTTAAAGAAAACGATGTGGTACCTATTGGAACGGTGATTGTGAAAATAAGAACCGGTGCAGCAGAAACGATTGCCGCTGCTCCTACTACTGCACCTAAGCAAGAATATGAAGACGCAAAAGTAGTGGAAGAAATACCTTATGTACCGTCTGCAAATATTGCTGCGGTAAAAAATGATGGTGTGCGTTTTTATAGTCCATTGGTATTAAACATTGCCCAAAGCGAGGGTATAAGCATGACAGAGCTTGAAAATATACCTGGTACGGGGCAAGATGGTAGAGTAAGCAAAAAAGACATTTTGGCTTTTGTGGCAAATAGAGGTGGTGGGCAATCTAATGTACAGGCACAACCACAAGTAGAAGCGCCACAAAGCCAACAAGCTGTAGTGATGACAAATGCACCTGCTGTAGTAGCGCCTGCAGCTTCAAATAACAGCCCTGCTGTTTATACAGGCAATGTAGAAGTAATAGAAATGGATAGAATGCGGAAACTCATTAGCAAGCATATGACGGATAGTGTGGCTACGAGTGCGCATGTAACGAGTTTTGCAGAGTGTGATGTAACTACACTTGTACAATGGAGAGAAAAAGTAAAACGTGATTTTGAAAAACGTGAAGGTGAGAAAATAACGTTTACACCTTTGTTTATAGAAGCAGTAGTAAAATCTCTGAAAAAATACCCAATGCTGAGTAGCTCGGTGGATGGCGATAAAATAATTATAAAAAAAGATTTGAACATAGGCATGGCTACTGCACTTCCATCAGGAAATTTGATAGTGCCTGTTATAAAAAATGCAGATCAATTAAACCTTACAGGCTTGTGCAAGCAAGTAAATGGCTTGGCTAATGCGGCTCGTAATGGAAAATTAAAACCAGATGATACTACTGGTGGTACATTTACTTTAACCAACGTTGGTACTTTTGGAAGTATAATGGGTACACCTATTATAAACCAACCGCAAGTGGCTATAATGGCTGTGGGTGCTATAAAGAAAAGGCCAATGGTAATAGAAACACCACAAGGAGATAGCATAGCGATACGCCATATGATGTATATTTCACTTAGTTATGATCATAGAATCATTGATGGTGCCTTGGGCTCTACATTCTTAAACTCGGTAAGCAAGGAGCTGGAAAATTTTGATGGAAATAGAACTTTATAGATATTGGATTTTAGATAATAGATTTTAGACATTAGACAAAACGCCGTAAGTGATTTACTTGCGGCGTTTTTATATTCTTCAACCTTCAACCTTCAACCTTCAACCTTCAACCTTCAACCTTCAACCTTCAACCTTTCGACAGCATTTCCTTCACAGATGTCCATTTCATTTCAGGGTAACGGTCATTATCATACACATCAATCTTTCCTCTTTCATCTAACATATCACGCATGTATTGCATACCCTGCCACGCTGGGTACAGTTCTTTTTTACCTGGAGCAATGGCTTTTGCTATTTTTGTAATTATACCTAGTAGTCCTAATCCGCCAGGTCTAAAAAGGCGAAATGTCGTTGCTGTAATATCAGTCATAGTTGTGGCCAATTCTCGAGCAGTAATTTGATCGCCTGCTATTTTTAAAAAACGGGGTGTAGATGGGTCGAGTGCAACGTTTGCTGTAAACGCAGCTGTATCATCCATGATTGTAAAATCCATACGATAATCAGCATTACCCCAATACAAAATTTTCTTTTGTTTAAATAAAATCATGGGCATTTCATCTTTTAGCAAGTCTGCAAATGGTCCATTAAAAATACTTGTTGCTGCAATATTTTTGGTATCCAAATATTGATGAAACTTGCGCCTAAAATCTAAATTGCGATTTTGCCCAGATGGAAGGTTTGTAAAATCTAAAGAAAAATCGGAAGGTATAAATCTGCGTACACCCGCAGTGAGAGCTGCATCTAGCAATATTTTTTGCGTATCTACCATTACATCTTCCAAACCCGAAAGTGACGATATTACACAATCTGCACCTTTGCAAGCTTCTGCAATTTCTTCCACATTGGTCATGTTTACACTATATACTTTTGCACCTATCTTTTGCAAACTATTTACTATTTCTGTATTGCTTGTAGGGCGAACGAGTATTCTAACTTCTGCTCCTTTTTTTAATAGGGCTTTTACAATTCGTTCACCCAAATTACCCGTGGCACCAGCTACTACGATTACTTTACTCATATGTCAATCTTATCGTTTTCTACTTTAATAATTTTTCATTACTGTTTTTAATACAGAATCTTTTTGTGCTTGTGATAACTTGTAATTGTATTTAAACAAACTGCTTTCCCAATCGCCATAATTAGGATTTGGAAACACGATTAGTTTTCTACCAAATTCTGCTGCCAATGCATCTACATTGTTTGCTCTTTCTGTTTCTGATTTTTTATCAAACAATACACTAAGGTCTGCAAGATTATCGCCCATTAACAATACCACATCGTATCGTTCCATTATTTGTACTCTCCTAGCCTCTTTGCTAGATGTGCTTTGCCTAGTGTATAAATGTATTTCATCTGCATTGGGTAAGCCAAAACTTTTTAAATTGGCCAGTGTAGATGTACGCTCTCTATCTTCTCTATTGGTAACATAAAAAACTTGTATGTTTTTAGAAGCTACATATTTTAAAAATGCTGCTGCGCCAGGCATGGTATCTGCGGCAGATTTATCCGTCCACTCATACCAACTTGTGGCCTCGTATTCTTTGCCATCATAAGCTTGATGCACTGCATAAGGGCTATTGTCTAAAATGGTTTCATCAATATCTGTGATAATAGCTAGTGGCTTATCTGTTTGCTTTGTGTAGGCATCTATACGCATACGAGCGGCATTGTAGCCTTGTAGGCATAAAGCTCTATACTCAGCTGCACGTTGTTGAAACATAGCTGTAAACAACTTACCATTGAGCGATACATTTTGTGGCAAAGTTTGTGCAGCTGTACTTGCTATTTGTTTAGAAGAATGGCAAGCCATTAAAAAGAGTATAGAAAGCGAAAGGAAATATTTCATGAAAATTGTTTTAAATTTTTGTAAAAATAACCTAATACCCTGTAAAATTTTGTACGATTACAAAGAAACTTTACATTTGATAAACCCTCATTTTAAAAAGTTTAAAATAAAATAACTCCGGATAAAAATGAGTTATATTATTTCTCTTTATTATTAGATGCGTTAGTGAAATAATTTTTATCATTTATAAATACAAAAATAAACAAACTAATTAAAATTGCTTTTGCTACTCAAGTGTTAATGGCTTCATTTTTCATCACCATAATTTTGGGGTATTGAGGCCCCATATGAATATGCTAACATGTATGCTGTGCACTTCAATTATTGTATGGGCTTTTTTAACATGGAAAGTATTTGAAAAAAAACAAAGGCTGTAAGGATATACGCCTTGCAAGTACATTTATATATGCTTAAATTATAAAAAAATTAAAAATAGAAATAAAAGTTACCCAATAAAACAATAAATAAAGTTAGAAAAATTATTAAGCCTTTTAAGCACTAGTAAAGATCATACATTTAATACTAGTGAAAACAGATTGGCAAGCATTAAGCAAGAAGTTAGGTGTACTCCGTGATGATGGTAGCGAAATGTACCAAGGCATACGTTGGATACATTTATAGAAG
>JAYSWO010000156.1:0-13026 GCA_043717975.1 Ferruginibacter sp.
TACCTATTTCAGAATTTTTAACCGCAATGGGCAGTTAATGTTTGAAACTACTCAATATTTAAAAGGGTGGGATGGCACATTTAATGGAAAACCACAACCTTCAGGGGTGTACGTTTGGATAGTGTCTGGTACGGATAGAGATTATAAAAAAGTGGAGATGAAGGGAACGGTTAATTTGATACGATAAATATTATATATTTAATCATTGATATTCAATTATTTAGATATAAAATTATTAACATTTTTTATTTTTTATCAACTTTATGATTACTGGTATAATTTTTTCCTTAAAGTGTTGTACATTCATTCCTTAAAATTGTACCTTCGCATCCGATTCAAAAACACAACCCAAAAAATTATTATATGACTAAAGAGAATTTAATATATAAGTTTCCTGAATTACTACATGAGGATGATGAGTATGTTGATGGCTTAGTTGAGTATTATACGTCTCTAGAATATTTGTCCGAAGAAAATGGTAAAAATTTAGAGTTCAATAATAAAGATAAAAGACATGCAGTGGGTGTAATGTCATCAATATTTAAGATTGCAAAAGAAAATATTAAAATATTTGCAGGTGACTTTGGTGGAGATATTTGTGATAAAGATGATTATATGTATGAACTTGAAATGGCGATTAACAGGAATATTCCAATTTCAATTGTTTTTGAAAATAACCCAAATTTAAACTCTGAATGTTTAAAAAAGTTAATTGAGTTGAAAGAGAAAGGAAAAAATATTTTGTTGTATAAGCTCAATGAAGATTTTAAGCAAAACCTAAAAAATAAAAATGTTAAAGTTTCACATTTTTTAGTATCAGATAGCCAAAAGTTTAGGTATGAAGAAGATGGGATTAATTACAAAGCATTTTGTAATTTTGATGATAAAAAATTGGGTAAAATATTAGATCGGAATCATGGTTTATTTACCTTTAATTCAACTCCAATCAATTAGATTAAGAAATTAACTTCATGGATAGTTGTGATTTAAGCTTAAATAATTTTTCTTCAATTTTTGAACTGCTTGGCACATATTATATCCTCCTTTCCCTATCAGATAAGTTAGAAGAGCATTTAGGGTTAGATGCTTTGTTCAAAAGTTGGCATGCATCATTCAGTAGTGATAATTTGAAAGCTAGGTTAGATTATTTCAAAGATGAAATATCTGATTCAGAAAGTGAAATGATAGCTAAAATTGGGAAACAAAAATTTACGGATCACGTATTTGAATTATTAAGAATTTACAACAAAAATATTGATAATCTTCAAAAAGAGATTAACAAAACTAGTAGGTTCATAGGGAAAGGAGACAAATTGATAAGCAAAATAAATTTGCATCATAATGTTACAAATAAGAACCAATCAACTTATACTGAATTAATAAAACCCGCTTATGTCTTTTCAGGAATTGCTATCTTAGCGGTCATGTTTATAAGTGGCATAGTAAATAAATGGGATAACAAATATATAAATTTGTACTACATCAATTTTTCATTAATCCTAGTACTTATTTTTTCTCTTGTACAAATATTTAGACAAAAACCATTCGGATTTCTAGGAGGGAAAACACTTTTCTTCGTTGCAGTTATTTTTTATCTATTATTAACAGCAATCCCAAGTGAATGGCTTTGTGTTTTTCCTTTGAAAGAATATGATTACAGCAATAGGATTTGTATTGCTGATTTTCATATCATTCTTTTCCTATGTCTAATATTTATGCCATTATTTATTCATATAATTTCACTTAATATTTTATATATGAGGTGTAATAAATACACTAAAAGCTTAGATGAATTACTTAGTGAAGAGTTGCCAAATAAAATAGAAGGGGGTAAAAAAGGAGAAATAAAGGGTATTGATATTTAATCATTAAACAAGCTAAATTTATTTATTCATTCAATAGGCACTTATATGAGTTAATTATAATTTCATGCTCTACACCACACTTCAAAGCAAAATTATTCTTTTGATGCCCTACAGGAAAATCGAAACAAACAGGGTAATTATATTCCTTTGTTTTTTCTAAAACGATTTCTTCAATCGTTTTTCCAAACTCATCGCCTTCATCGTCTTTTTTTATTTTGAAACCACCAACGATAAGCGCAGCAAGGTTTGCTAGCCTTCCACTTCTTTTTAAATTCCAAAACATTCTATCTATGCTGTATAATTTTTCGCTAGTATCTTCTACAAAAAGTATCTTATTTTTTGTAACAATATCGCTTGCAGATGCGGATAAACTTTCCAATGTTTTTAAATTTCCGCCAACTAAAATTCCTTTAGCCTTGCCAAGTTTATTGTTTGTATTTATTGCAAAATTGTAAATCATCTTTTCACCCAGCAAACATTTTCTTATGCTATCTAATGTTTCTAACTGTATCGGTTCTGCAATTTCTGGTGCTACAAAGCTGTTGCACATTTTTGAATGCAAAGTAGCAATGCCAAAATTTTTATTGATGTGACTATGCAGAACCGTTACATCGCTAAAACCAATAATCCATTTTGGCTTTTTTACAAATTTTGTAAAATTGAGTTTATCGATAATACGCACCAACCCATAACCACCTCTAGCAATCATGATGGCTTTTACATTTTCATCGTCTAGCATTTGTTGTAAATCTGCTAGGCGTTCTTCATCTGTACCGCCAAATGTGAAGGATTTTTTTCCTACAGTGCTACCCATTTTCATGTTGAAACCCCAAGCTTGTATCATATTTATGGCATCGTTACAATCTACAAGGGTAATATAACCTGCGGCACTGGTGATGCCGATGGTATCCCCTTTTTTGAGGTATTGTGGAATTTTAGTGGAAACTTCATCTTCATTTATGCTTGAAATACCCGCTGACATTGCTTTTAGTGATGTTAATGCCAATACTGCTGATGATATAAATTTCTTTCTTTGCATACCGTAAATGTAATATTATTTATAAAAGTACAAATGAATGTAGGCAAATTTCGGTATTGAGTAGAGTTTCGATATTTTTGCAGGAAATAGCAATTTAATACTTGTTGTAAATGAAAAGTAAGGCTAGTAGTTTCAATAATTAAAATATCTCCGCCAATGGGCGGATGTCGTCGGGTTAAAGTTGTCGAAAGCTTATTATTGATAGTGCCGGCTTCGACAAGCCTGTCTGCCGACAAAGGCAGGCTCAGCCTGACAAAATCTAACTTGAAAGTTAATGCTAATGCATGATCATCCGCATCAATCTAATGCATAATAAAAGCTTAATAGATAGATGAAGATGAAATGTGCGACGCCACCGAAGTTGACCATTGCTGTGTTTTTGCTCGGACACAAAATTTATTTTGTGTAATAAAAAAAATGAATTGTATTAAAAAATAAAAATGACTGACCCAAAAAGATACTTAATAACTTCTGCCCTGCCTTATGCCAATGGGCCAAAACATATTGGACACCTTGCGGGTGCATACTTGCCTGCGGATATATATGTACGCTACCTGCGTGCGCAAAAGCGTGATGTGGTATATGTATGCGGAAGCGATGAACATGGAGCTGCTATTACGATACAGGCCATGAAAGAAAAAACAACTCCCAAAGCTATTGTGGATAAATACCATGCTATGCTGAAAAGCAATATGGCTGATTTGGGGATTTCGTTTGATATATATCACCGAACAAGTGAGCCAATACACCATGAAACGGCGCAGGAGTTTTTTACCATGCTGAACGATAATGGTGATTTGGAAATAAAAGAAACGGAACAATTTTTTGATGTAGAAGCCAATACTTTTTTGGCAGATCGATATATTATTGGCACTTGCCCTGTGTGTGGGAACGATAGTGCATATGGCGACCAATGCGAAAAATGTGGTACCGATTTAAGTCCTGAGCAATTGATAAACCCACGAAGTACACTGAGCGGAAATGCTCCTATAAAAAAAGCCACTACACACTGGTATTTGCCATTAAACAAGCACGAAGATTTTTTGCGTAAATGGATTTTGGAAGACCATAAAGACGACTGGAAAGCCAATGTGGTAGGGCAATGCAAGGGATGGATAGAAATGGGGTTGCAACCAAGAGCGGTTACGAGAGATTTGGATTGGGGTATAGCTGTGCCTAGGCAGGACGGGGCAGGAAAAGTACTCTATGTATGGTTTGACGCACCCATAGGATACATTAGTGCTACCAAACAATGGGCAATAGATAATGACAAAGATTGGAAGCCTTATTGGTATAATGATGATACAAAGTTGGTGCATTTTATTGGAAAAGATAATATCGTTTTTCATGCCATTATTTTTCCGGTAATGTTGAAACTGCATGGAAATATATTGCCTGATAATGTGCCAAGTAATGAGTTTATGAATTTGGAAGGTGATAAGATGAGCACAAGCCGTGGGTGGAGTATAGAAATGGATGACTATATAAACGACTTTGTAAAAAAGGAGAATGGTGGTGACCAAATGGTAGATGCGCTTCGTTATTATTTGAATGCCATCGCACCCGAAACAAAAGACAGCGAATTTACATGGAAAGGTTTTCAAGAAGCGGTGAATGGTGAGCTGGTAGCAGTTTTTGGAAATTTTGTAAATAGGGCATTTGTATTAATGCACAAATTGTGTGGAGGAAAAGTGCCAAAGTTTCACAACGATATTATTGATGAAGCCGACAAACAATTATTAGAAGACATAAAAATTGCCAAAGCAGTAATAGAAAAAAATATTGAAGGATATAAATTTAGAGATGCACAAACTGCCGTAATAGACCTTGCTAGAAAGGGTAATAAATACATGCAGGATAAAGAGCCGTGGATACTTGCGAAGCAAGTAAACGAAACCGGACAACCGACAACAGAGGCTCAGCAAAAAATTGACAACTGCATGCATATTTGTTTGCAGTTGGTTGCCAACCTTGCGATATTTATTAATCCATTTTTGCCGAATGCTGCAAAAAGAATGTGCGTGCTTATGAAGACCGTAGAAAAAATGCTCGATTGGGAAAATGGGGGCAGTACAAAATTATTGAGTGTTGGTTATTCATTGAGGCCGCCTGAATTGTTGTTCAGAAAAATTGAAGACTCAGAAGTGGCAGAGCAAATTGAAAAATTAAAAATTAAAAGCACAGCGATAAAAGCGATGGAAAAGATTACAGACAACGGACAACAGACAACAGGCGATAATTCGAAATCACAAACAGACACTAAAGTATTGGGGACTCAAGTCCCTCCTTCGGAGGGATTTAGGGAGGCCCAGAAATCAGAAATCATCTTCGATGATTTTGCAAAAATAGATTTAAAAGTAGGTACAATTGTAAGTGCCGAAAAAGTAGAGAAAGCCGATAAATTATTAAAACTAGAAGTAGATTTAGGTTTTGAAGTGAGAACAATTGTAAGTGGTATTGCGCTTCACTTTGAGCCTGCTGCTATTGTAGGTAAACAAGTGGTAGTAGTGGCAAACCTTGCTCCAAGAAAAATGCGTGGTATAGAAAGCAATGGTATGATTTTAATGGCAGAAAATGCTGATGGCAAATTGCATTTTGTAGCACCAAGTGATGCAGTGGGGAATGGGAGTGGAGTCAGTTAGCAATTTAAAGTTGGCAGTTGGCGAAGTTTGTGAGCAGTTAGAACTTATTTTGTTACTGCGGTGTTATCATAACTTATCATGAAAAGAAAAGAATTAATCCTACTATTTATACTTGCACTTGTACAGTTTACCAATATTGTTGACTTTATGATTGTTATGCCGCTTGGCCCTGTGTTAAAAAAACTTTGGGGAATAGATAGCACACAGTTTAGTAGGATCGTATCTGTATTTAGCATTGGGGCATTTATTAGTGCTATGGCTTGCCTTGCTTTTGTAGATAGGTTTGATAGAAAAAAGGTATTGATGATTGTGTATGCTGGTTTTACACTCGGCACATTTTTATGTGGACTATCACAAAATTATCATCAATTATTAGCAGCACGTTTTTTAACGGGTTTGTTTGGTGGTATTGGTGGCAGTGTAATATTGAGCATGGTGGGCGATTATATTCCGAATGAAAGAAGAGGACAAGCCATGGGGATATTGATGACGGGTTTTGCACTGGCAAGTGTACTAGGCGTGCCTGGTGGCTTGTGGCTTGCAGCGCATTACCAATGGCATACACCGTTTATTGTATTGGCTAGTTTGTGTACACTTGTTTTTGTCTTGGCCATTTTTATCGTGCCTTCATTTACAGATCATTTAAAAAATGGGGTAGTAAAAAAGAAAGCATATCAAATTATTGTAAGCGTTTTTAGCAATGTTAATATGCGCTGGGCTTTATTGCTAAGCAGTTTATTAATGATGAGCCATTTTAGTATTATTCCTTTTCTTACAGATTTTGCTACATATAATTTGGGTGTGAATTATAAAACGGATGTGCCACTGGTGTACATCGTAGGAGGTTTGCTCACCGTGGTTTGTAGCCCACAAGTTGGTAAGCTAAGTGATAAGTATGGTAGGCTTTTAATTTTTAGCATTCTTAGTTTTTTATCTTTTATTCCATTGCTGGCGTTGCCTAATTTAGCTACCAATAATTTATGGATAGTTATCCCTGTGTTTTCTACATTGTTTGTTTTTAGTGGCAGTAGAATGGTAGTAGGTAGTGCACAAATAACAAGCACGGCAACGAGCGAGGAGCGTGGCTCTTTTCTTATTATAAACAGTAGCATACAACAATTGAGTACCGGTATTATTGCTGCGCTTGGTGGTGCCATTGTAAGCAATGATGAAGCAAAAAGAGTATTGAATTATCCGATACTTGGTGTAATTGGGGTGGTATTTGCTGTAGCGGCATGGCTGGTTTTTAGGAGGATAAAAGCGAAGGCGTAATCTTATTTTAACTTATTTATAATCTGTTTTAACAGCACTTTATAAAACCTTGTATTATGTTTGTTTAAATTAATTATATGTATAAAACTATACTCTTGTGTTTTTTAATGTTCTCATTTTCTGAATCTTTCTCGCAAGAAAAAAAACTATTACAAAATTATACGTACAGAATTGATCGTTACAAAGCCATCAATATTGGACTAGGTGCAGACGCACGACAACAAAACAATTATAATTTCGGCAATAACAATGCTGCTTCATTGTCGGGCGATTTTAATGTAAATTTTTTTACTCAAAAAAGTACAGATAATTTGCTGCAGAATATATCTTCAGGATTGACTACAAGTGCTACATCATCAAAAAATGCTTCTTATTTAAATACTAATAAAGCAAAAAATTTAAATATTTTGCCATCTTTTTATATAAATAATAAATGGTACACCAATAATAATTTTCTAGAAATTGCAGTCGGTGTTACAGATTTTTTTTCTACTTCACATGCTACTGATGACAGAGTGGTATTGCAAGAAAGGCTAATCAATAATAATTTTTTAAATACTAGTATTGGTTTAGGAATTGGAAAAGGGCGACTTGAAAATATTACAGATATGCAAAATGCCATTTGGCTACATAATATTTTATTGAAAGAAAGGAATTTAAAAAGAAACTTAACCGAAGAAGAAATAATAGGATTGGCAAGAACCATAACAACCTCTAATAACAGAAGGGTATTGGATGGGAGAAAAAGAATACAGTTTATTTTAAAAAGTGTAGATGATTATTTACAAAGCAAAGAAGTAATTGGTAAAACGGACATCAATTATTTTAGTAATTTAAATGATATTGTATTTTTTGCAAATAACTTTCCAAGGCAAGCAGGAACAGAAAAATATATTAGGGTAATATCATCTTTGGCGAATTCTGCCAGCAAGGATGAAAGTAGAATTATTCCTATAAGCAAATCAACCCAAACTGAAAATGGTACAGAAATAGTTTTAAAAATTGGGCTTCAAAAGTTTAAACCTTTAAGCCTTATACATCAGATAGATTATGGCGTAGCCCTAAGAGCCAATTATGGAAAATCTGATAATAAATTTAAAAGATATACAAACTCAAATCTAGATTACACGCTTGACTATGATACTGAATGGAAAAAAATTGGGTTAGATTATTTTGTTCGCTATAGCATTTTTCCGAATACGAGAACTATTATTGATTTTGATTTAAAAGCAGAAAATGGCTTTCAATCTTTAAATGCTGTTGATGAATTATATCATACAGCAGTGGTAACAGCAAATGCTAGTTATTTTATTAGTTATAACACTCGTTTGAATATTAATTTAGGAACGAGGTACAACAAATATAACTATGATATAAGAGCAATTAATCGTTACAACACTTCAAATTTAGATGACCACAAACTTGCTTTATTTTTTAATACAAGCCTAAACATTGCATTGTAATCTTCAAACCCTTACCACCCTACAATTATAACAACCAGGCTTTGCATTATGTACATGTATATAAGCAATGTCGTTATTTGCAAACAAAGTTTGTAAAGTCTCACTAATTATTTTTCCTTCTATAACATTTGCTTCTATCATAATTCCTATTTCGTTGTAACAGCGCAAAGAAAGTAATCTGTGTAAAAGCATTGTTGGAATGTCATTTTTATCAAGTGATGCCTCTACAGCATTTTTGCGCACAAATATTGGTCCTACAGCCTGATAAGGAGAATTCGTTTTGTGATGTTGAAAGGGTAATAAAATTACTTCTTCACCAATGGCAGCATCTTGCAAACTTACCCTACACGGAAAACCAGGTTGTTCATCAACTACCATTTTTATAGCTCCAATATTTTGTAGCTCTTTTTCGGTGGCAGAAAATAAATGCACAAATTGATGATAGGGAATTGCTTTTATTTGAAAATAGTTCATTTTGTATTTTTGGTAAAACTGCAACTAAAGTGTTTTATAGAAAACCCGTTTCTTGCTATACTCTATCTATTGCATAATAAAAGTTGAATTAAGGTTTGTTGTTGAGTATAGCCCTGATGGGCAGTAGTAGCTCTTGCACCGCATAAACTTTAAAATATTAACTAGTTGCGTGCAAGATTACTTCAGACAGCAGGGAACTAATGTTGATAAGAATTCCTTCAGCCAATGCTCCTAAAAAATTTCATTTTGCCCGTAAATTAAAAATGCTAACTTCGACGTGCGAAAAATAGTTGTTTAACTAACTATTTTTTGATTTAATAAAAAAAGTATAAAAATTAGAAGATGAAACGTACAATAAAAAAAGTAGCCGTATTAGGTAGTGGTGTGATGGGAAGCCGCATTGCTTGCCATTTTGCAGGAATTGGTTTACCTGTTTTGCTATTAGACATTTTACCAAAAGATATTGCCGCTGATACAAAACCGGCGGAGAGAAATAAAATAGTAAATGATGCCCTTGCAGCTGCGGTAAAATCTAATCCATCGCCATTATATACAAAAGATGTGGTGAAGAAAATAACCACTGGCAATTTTACCGATAACATGAAAGATATTGCTACCGCTGATTGGATTATTGAAGTGGTGGTAGAAAGGCTTGATATAAAGCAACTCGTTTTTGCAGATGTAGAAAAATACAGAAAGCCAGGAACGCTTATCACATCTAATACTTCGGGTATTCCAATACACATGATGGCGGAAGGCAGAAGCGATGATTTTAAAAAACACTTTTGTGGTACGCACTTTTTTAATCCTCCACGCTACTTGCGTTTGTTGGAGATTATTCCTACAGCACATACCGATGCAGACGTGGTAGATTTTTTAATGAACTATGGTGATTTATACTTGGGTAAAACGACTGTGCTTGCAAAAGATACGCCAGCGTTTATTGCCAATAGGGTAGGCGTGTTTAGCATGATGGCCATCATGAATAGCATGGAAAAATTGGGTTTGTCTATTGATGAAATAGATACACTTACTGGGCCTGTTATTGGGCGTCCAAAATCAGCAACCTTTCGTACGGCTGATGTTGTAGGTATAGACACACTGGTAAAAGTTGCCAATGGTGTAGCCGCAAATTGTCCAAATGATGAAGCAAAAAATATGTTTAATATTCCTGCTTGGCTTACCAAAATGATAGAAAACAATTGGCTGGGAGACAAGACAGGGCAAGGTTTTTTTAAGAAAACAAAATCAGCTGAATTGCCCTCGGCTTCAGCCGAGGGAGGGAAAGAGATATTGGTATTAAACTTAACTACATTGGAATACGAGCCTCGTAAAAAAGCAAAATTTGCAACACTAGAAGCGGCAAAACCCATTGAAGATTTAAAAGCAAGGTTGAAAGCATTGAATGCAGGGCAAGACAAAGCTGGTGAGTTTTATCGTTCGTTTCACAATGCATTGTTTTCCTACATTAGCCATCGCATACCCGAAATAAGCGATGAGATTTATAGAGTAGACGATGGTATGATGGCGGGCTTTGGTTGGGAAATTGGCGCATTTGAAAGTTGGGATACGCTTGGTGTAGCCAAAACCGTAGAAGCCATGAAGGCAGCAGGTTGTACCGTTGCTACATGGGTAGATGATATGCTTGCAAAAGGGATAAAAACATTTTACAAAACTGAAAATGGGAAAAGATATTGCTATGATATAGCCAGTGGAGATTACAAAGAAATGCCTGGTGGAAATGCATTTATTGTGATGCGTAATTTTGAAAATGAAACCCTATGGAAAAACAGTGCATGTAGAACTTATCATTTGGGTGATGATGTTTTAGGACTAGAGTGGTATACCAAAATGGGTAGCATTGGTGGCGAAGTGTTAGAGGGTATACAAAAATCCATATTAATTGCCGAAGAAAAATACAAAGGTTTGGTAATAGCAAATGAGGGTACTAATTTTAGTGCAGGTGCCAATGTAGGTATGATTTTTATGCTTGCGCTTGAGCAGGATTATGATGAAATAGATATGGCCATTCGCCAGTTTCAAAATACAATGATGAGAGTGCGCTATAGTAGTATTCCTGTAGTGCTTGCTCCACATGGGTTGGCGCTTGGTGGCGGTTGTGAAATATGTTTGCATGCTGACAAAGTAATAGCTGCATCGGAGACTTATACAGGTTTAGTAGAAGTAGGCATTGGTGTAATACCAGGAGGTGGCGGAACCAAAGAATTCATTTTGCGTGCCGCAGACGAAATGCATGCTGGTGAGCCCGAAACCATTACACTCACCAACCGTTTTTTAAATATTGCTACCGCAAAAGTGGCTACCTCTGCATACGAATCGTATGATCTTGGTATCTATCGCAAAGGCATTGACGAAGTGAGTATAAATATTGGTCGCAGAATAGCCGATGCAAAAAAAGCAGTAATAAAATTATATGACGATGGTTATGTAATGCCTGTGCAACGCACCGATATAAAAGTGCTTGGACGCAGCGGCTTGGGTGCTATGTATGCAGGTATAAACGGTATGCACAAAGGTAAGTACGCTACCGACCACGATGTAACGGTAGCAAAAAAATTGGCTTATGTAATGTGTGGCGGCGACCTTAGCGAACAACAATTGGTAAGTGAGCAGTACCTTCTAAATCTAGAGAGAGAAGCATTCTTAAGCCTTACAGGCGAAAAGAAAACCTTGGAAAGAATACAGAGTATTTTAAAAACGGGGAAGCCTTTAAGAAATTAAGATGTATTATGTATGATTTAATATTTAGACCGTTGCAAGTAAAATTGCCACGGTTTTTTTATAGATATTTATTTGGAGCATGAGCCAATACCACTGTTAAACTTTAGTTTCCCGCTATGCATTACAATAGGCTCGTTCCTCGCCTATTTTCATTTCTATCGGGGCTAGTTTCAGCAGAATAACTTTGCTCAACTTTTATTATGCAAGAGATTGAAACGGAGATTATGCAATTGAAGCTGCGAAGTTTTTTACAATTCTACATAAACATTTTAACCTAGCTAAACCACGAACCCCGAAGGGATTCACCACGAGTAACCACGGGTAAAACCCGTGGACTTTTGCACAGCAAAAGCAACTCCGAAGAGGGTTGAACAAACAATAAACTTCTATACTTTTGCCTCATGAAAAAAATAACAAAGCCTACGCAATTTGAGCATGCAGACTATTATGGAAGTTTTATAAAAATGGTTAATGAAAATACAAGTGTACTAGATCAACTAAAAAATAATGCAAAAGAAATAGAGGCTTTGCTTTTATCATTATCCGAAGCACAACTTACCATGCCTTATGCACCGGGCAAGTGGTGTATAAAAGATATTGTACAACACCTTGTAGATTGCGAAAGGGTATTTGTATATAGAGCGATGCGTTTTGCCCGCCACGATAGAACAGCACAACCATTTTTTGATGAAAACGAATTTGCCAAAGCCGCAAAGGCATCATCAATGCCCATAAAAAAATTACTAAAAGAATATAAAACAATTAGGCAAGCCACACTAGCTTTTTTTAATAATCAAACCGTCGATACTTACAAGCGAGCAGGCATAGCGGGCAATACCATGACAACCGTACGTGCACTTGCATGGATTATATGTGGGCATGAGTTGCACCATTGGGCGGTGATGAGGGAAAGGTATTTGTAGAAATGAACCTCTAAACCCTGCAAGAGTTAAATATACATAACCATGGGTGCAACCCCTGGTTATGAAATACAACATGGGCAAAACCCCAACGGGGTTAAACAATATAATTGCGATTATTTTACTACTGCATAATTTGTTCAACCCTTGCAGGGTTAGTGGATGCGGTTTGTTTTTTTGCCATGGGTTGCACCCATGCCTATGCATATGGAACTACTCCGTAGTTGTGTAATAGAGCAAAACAATTTTTACTATAACCAAATATTACGGTGCGGTGCACCTATAAAACTTTGTGCTGCTCTTGCAGCTACAAAGATTGCGGTGCGCTGCACCTACAAGTTTGTTATAATTTCTTTTTTAATCTTAAGAGTCATATTTTGTTGTAACATTTGTTTAGTAATGGAGCCACACTGGTGCAGCGCACCAAAACCTTTGTAGTTTAAATTATAAAGGAGTTTACAAAGGTGCAGCGCACCGAAATATTTTTTTCATTGAAGCGAAAGGTTCGTGAGGACACCATAGTCGTTAACTTAAGGGCTTTATATTCATTTTGAGCGTTTCGTAGTGTGTTTGCTTTTTTCTTGGTGCTTGACACAAACAATCTGTAAT
>JAYSWO010000157.1:0-2012 GCA_043717975.1 Ferruginibacter sp.
TCCTGGACATGGTTACAAATCATATTCAAACAACGAAATGGATTTTCCGCTAGTCATAAATAACCCTGTTAAGAACCCGTTTGTAATACCGGGTCTTAAAAAAATGCAGATTGACCCTCAACTAAATCCTGCATATACTTTCGATACTTTTATAGAAGGGGATTGTAATAGAGTGGCTCGTCGTGCTGGTAAAACAGTGGCAGAAAAACCAGGTGGTACAAGTTTTAATCCATTGGTAGTGTATGGCGGTGTGGGCTTAGGCAAAACGCATTTGGCACAAGCCATAGGCAACGAGGTAAAAAACCTTAATCCTAACAAGGTTGTATTATATGTAAGCTCAGAAAAATTTATAAACCAGTTTATTGATCATGGTCGTAACAATGCCATTAACGATTTTATTCATTTCTACCAATTAATAGATGTATTGATTATTGATGATATTCAATTTTTCAATAGAGCCGAAAAATCTCAAGATGCTTTTTTCTCTATTTTTAATCACCTACACCAAAGTGGTAAGCAATTAATTCTTACGAGCGATAAATCGCCAAAAGATTTAGAAGGTGTGCAGGAAAGGTTATTGAGTCGTTTTCGTTGGGGACTAAGTGCAGACCTACAAGTACCAGACTACGAAACCAAGATTGACATTTTAGATATAAAAATGAAAAACGATGGCTTAGAAATGCCACGTGAAGTAGTAAAATATATTGCTTACAACATTAATTCTAATGTTCGTGAGCTAGAAGGTGCATTAATTTCATTATTGGCACAATCTTCGCTAAACAAACGGGAAATAGACCTAGAATTGGCAAAGAAAGTACTAAGAAATTTTGTGAAATCTTCTACCAAGGAGATAACAATAGACGCTATCCAGAAAATGGTATGCGAATATTTTGATGTGGCTTACGATAAGCTCCTTCAAAAAACCCGTAAGCGTGAAATTGTACAGGCTCGTCAGATAACAATGTTCCTTTCAAAAGCATTTACAAAAAATTCACTTAAAACCATTGGAGAGCATTTTGGTGGTAGAGATCATACTACCGTTATTCATAGTTGTCAAACAGTAAAAGATTTAATGGATACCGATACATTGTTTAAAGAAAGCGTATTGGAGTTACAACAGAAAGTACAGTTAGCAGCCATGTAGTATTGCTTAATAATATTTAGAAAGCCGTTTCATTAATTTGAAACGGTTTTTTAGTTTGCAAGGGTGGATGAATATTGCTCTAAAATATTATACAACTTATTTGGATTAAATGGCTTGGTTACATAATCATTAAATCCTGAGGCCAACATTATTTTCTGTGTTTCTGAAGTAGCATCCGCCGTTAACGCAATTATAGGAATCGAATTGTAAGAAGCTGAAATATTATCTCTAATATTTTTCAAAGCTGCCTCACCTCCCATAATCGGCATGTGTAAATCCATTAGTACTAGATCATACTTTTGTTCATTCAATTTTTCTAACACCTCTTTACCATTTACAGCTAAATCCATTTTTACATTCCATTTTTCCAAAAATTTATGTAAAATCAGGGCATTGATATGGTTATCTTCTGCCACAAGAATCCTTAACCCTTCTAGGTTTAGGGCAGGGTGTTTTCTTTCAAACTTTTCTACTTTATATGCTGCAGCATCTACTTCATCAAAACTTAAAGTAAAGGTAAAGGTAGTACCCTTATTTAGCTCGCTTGTTACAAAAATGCTACCGCCTTGCAACTCTATTAATTTTTTTGAAATAGTTAGACCCAAACCCGTACCACCGTAATTAGTAGAAATGGTTCTATCTGCTTGGCTAAAACTTTCGAAAATGCTATCTAATTTATCTGTAGCTATTCCAATGCCCGAATCTTGAATGGTAAATTCAATTGTTTGTTTACTGCTTTTCCTATCTGTCAAACGATAACTTAAAGTAACATTCCCACTACTTGTAAACTTAATGGCATTACCAATTATATTATTTAATATCTGACATAGCCTTAAACTATCTCCTGTTAAATATTCAGCCACCTGCT
>JAYSWO010000158.1:0-12927 GCA_043717975.1 Ferruginibacter sp.
AAATTCATTTGTATATACACGAAGGCTTGCTCCAAGAAAAATAAAAAATTATGCTTACGGTTATGTGTATATAGAGAAAGCAAAAAAATACGTATTGCCAGATGATTATGATGATACCAATATAGTGATATGGTTAGATGGTATAGTAGGGGATGGTACAGTAAATTCAACTATTGGTGATTTATTGAAATGGGATAAAGCATTATATACAGATGTATTAATAAATGATGAGGATAGAAAAGAAATTTTTTCTGGAATTACTTTAGCCAATGGGAAAAAGAGTAATTATGGTTTTGGTTGGCTTGTAGAAAACAACAAAGTGTTGGGTAAGATTGTAAACCATACAGGTAGTTGGCCCGGGTATGCTACATTTATAGAAAGAAATTTGGATAGTAATAAAACCATTATCGTTCTGCAAAATAATGAAAGATCTACTTTTTCGGTAAAGCAAATTAGAGATGTTATATATGATTTGCCTAAAAAGAATGCTGTAAAAGAAAATGAGGTATCCATTTCAAAAGATATTATTGAAAAGTATTTAGGTGAGTATGAGTTGGCTCCCGAAGTTGTTATTAAAATCTTCTGGGATAATGATGTATTAAAAACACAGCTTACAGGACAAAAAGCTTTTCCTATTTTTGCAAAAAGCGAAACAATTTTCTTTTTAAAAGTAGTAGAAGCGCAATTGGAATTTATGAAAGATAAAGAAGGAAAAGTAACTCACTTAACTTTGTTGCAAAATGGCAATAGTACAGAAGCTATTAAAATTAAATAAATCTATCATTGGTTTAAAAAGTATAAAAAACATTTTGGTATATGGTAAATAATGATTCAATAAAAGCAACATTGTTATTAGAAGATGGCACCATAGTGTCAGGAACAGCATTCGGAAAAATCGGTACCACAACAGGTGAAATTTGTTTTAACACTGGTATGACAGGCTACCAAGAAGTGTTTACTGACCCAAGTTATTACGGACAAGTTTTAATAATGAATTGTGTGCATACTGGTAATTATGGTGTGAAACCAGAAGATGTGGAAAGCGATTCTGTAAAAGTGAAAGGCGTAATTGGAAGAAACTTAGAAGAAAAATATAGCCGCTTTTTAGCAGATGATTCTTTACAATCTTATTTTGAAAAACAAAACGTAGTGGCGATAAATGGTGTGGATACTCGTGCGCTTGTAGCACATGTAAGAGAGAAAGGGGCAATGAATTGTATCATTTCTTCTGAAACAGATGATGTGGCAGAATTAAAAAAGCAATTGGCAGAAGTGCCATCTATGGCGGGCTTAGAGTTAGCATCTACCGTAAGTACAAAAGAAACATATACAGTAGGAGATGAAAATGCTGATGTGAGAGTGGCCGTATTAGACTTTGGTATTAAAAGAAATATTTTGCATTGTTTGGTAGAAAGAGGCGTTTTTGTAAAAGTGTTTAATGCTAAAACAAATTTTGAAGAGTTAGAAAAATTTAATCCAACAGGTTACTTTATAAGCAATGGGCCTGGAGATCCTGCACCAATGGATTATGCCATAAAAACAGTAAAGCAAATAATGGCGGCGGATAAACCTTTGTTTGGTATTTGCCTAGGGCATCAGTTGCTAGCTTTGGCAAATGATATTCCTACCTATAAAATGAAAAATGGGCATAGGGGATTGAACCATCCTGTAAAAAATATTATAACTGGCAGGAGTGAAATATCTACACAAAACCATGGCTTTGGTGTGGATGCAAAAGCGGTGCATGAAAACCCAAATGTAGAAATAACCCATGTAAATTTAAATGATGATAGCATTGAAGGGATAAGAATAAAAGATAAAAAAGCCTTTTCTGTACAGTACCATCCCGAAGCTACACCTGGCCCTCATGATAGTAGATATTTGTTTGATGATTTTGTAGGCATGATGAAAAATAGTTGAAGGTTGAAGGTTGAAGATTGAAAGTGGAAGGTTTTTTTGGAATCAATCTTTATTAAAATAACGGAGTCAATTAATAAAAAAAAGAAATGAAAATAGCCATCATAAACGGGCCCAACCTAAACTTGCTTGGCAAACGTGAAGTAGACGTTTACGGCAATGAATCTTTTGAATCGTATTTGGAAAAACTGAGAACAATTTTTCCAGCAATTGAATTTGCCTATTTCCAAAGCAATGTAGAAGGGGAGTTGATAAATGCCATACAGCAATATGGGTTTTCTTACGATGGTATTATTTTAAACCCTGGTGGTTATACGCATACATCCGTTGCACTTGGCGATGCCGTAGCAGCCATTACCACAAAAGTGATAGAAGTACATATTTCCAATATTTTTGGCAGAGAAGAATTTAGAAAAATATCACACGTATCTGCAAAATGTGTGGGGGTTATAAGTGGGTTGGGGTTGAAGGGGTATGAATTGGGGGTGAGTGGATTGATGGGAGAATGAAATTACTCTAAACCATTCTTTTTTAAAGCTGGATTATAATTATGCCCATAACCCTAAAGGGTAATAAGGACATTAAAAAAAATAGCTTACTTTGTTCTATCTTACCAAAAGCTCCCAATCATGACACTGGGTTTTAAAATATTTTATCCTCTCTTTTTTGTATTATTTCTTCATAAAAGTAGTACTGCTCAAAAAGCAAAACAAGATTCTTTAAAAGTAACTGCATCTTCAACTAAAATAGATACCGTAACAATTGATGCAAATAAACAACTCAGTATTTTCTACCAAGAAGATGATCCTACCAAGGCAATAGAATATGGACAGGTGGCTTATCAAAAATCAGTTTTACTTAAAGATAGTTTTCGTACGGCACATTCATTAAAAGCCATTGGTGTTGCTTATGATATTAAAGGAAATTTAGACACTTCCATATTTTATTTAAAACAAGCCCTTACTATTTTTACACTAATAAAGAGGACAGATTATCAATCTCACACGCTTACAGATATTGCCATGGCTTACTATTACAAGGGCAATTACGAACTGGCTTTAAGAAACCATCAAGCGGCTTTGCAATTAAGAAAAGCGCTTGGCAATAACAAATTTATAGCGCAGTCTTTATTAAATATTGGTTTGGTATATCGCTCCAGAAAAGATTATGCAAACGCCATAAAATTTTACAAACAATCTTACGAAATAAAAAAAACAGTTGTGGATAGTACCGGCATGTTAAATTCTTTAATAAATACTGGTGCTGCTTTTCAAAGTAACGGGCAGTTTGATAGTTCTTATAAATATGCTTACACTTCGTTACAACTTGCTAAAACTTTAGATTCTTATGATGATGTAGCAGCCAGTAAAGAAAATATTGCAGCGGCTTTAATAAACTTAAATAGAACAAATGAAGCGTTACAATACTTAAATGAAACCGATAAAGATAGCTCCATTAATAAAAGTAAAAGAAGGTTGATAACACATTACGAATCTTACGGGGATCTTTATTTGCAACAAAACAATATCGATCTTGCACAGCTATATTTTACAAAAGGATTAGGGTTAGCAAAAAGCAATAGCAGGCTGGAAGCCATGGAAGTTTTTTACAGAAAACTTTCAAAATGTTTTTATCGAAAACAAAAGTATAGAGAGGCTTATGATTATTATGATTTAAGTAAAACGATAAGTGATACCCTATTAAATGAAGAAAACAGCAGACAAGTAAATGAAATGAGTGCGGTGTATGAAGCTGCCGAAAAAGAAAGTCGGATTGGTGTTCTAAATACAGAAAATGAAATTAATTTATCTGAGTCAAAAAGAAGAAGAACTGAAAGAAATTATTTTGCATTAGCCACTGTTTTATTTATTGGGCTTGCGGGTATTTCTTACAGAGCATACAGCAATAACAAAAAGAAAAAACTACAGCTAGACCATCAAAATAAAATTATAGAAAAATCATTGGCAGAAAAAGAAATTCTTTTAAGAGAAATACATCATAGAGTCAAAAATAATTTACAAATTGTAAGTAGCTTGTTAAGCTTACAATCAAATTACATAAGAGATGAACAGGCATTGGATGCTGTAAAGGAGAGCAGGAATAGGGTAGAAAGCATGAGTTTAATTCATCAGAATTTATATCAGGAAGAAAATTTAACTGGTATTAATGTACAGCAGTATATTGAAAACCTTACTGACAATCTTTTTTATTCTTACAATATAAAACCAGATAATATTAAACTTGTAAAGGAAATAGATTCCTTAATATTAGATGTGGATACGGTGATACCTATTGGATTAATTTTAAATGAACTACTTACAAATTGCTTAAAATATGCCTTTATAAATAATAGAAATGGCAGCATAAAAGTTATATTGAAAGAAAGAAATAATAACCTTCAATTATCTGTTTATGATGATGGGATTGGGTTGCCCAAAGATTTTGAACAAGGAGCAAAAAAATCTTTCGGTCATAAAATGATACATGCATTTCTACAAAAATTAAATGGAGAAATGAACATGTACAGTGAAGATGGTACCAAGGTGGACATTGAAATACACAACTACAAAAAAATATAAATTGAACGATGTAAAAATTTTGATTGTAGAAGATGAACCAATTATAGCAGAAGATATTGCTGCTTTAATTGAGAGAAATGATTTTGTGGTATCTGCCATTGTTTACTCCAAACAAAATGCAATGCATGAGTTGGAAACAAATTTACCAGACTTGGTATTGTTGGATATTAATTTAAACGGTGAAATGGACGGTTTATTAATAGCAGAAAAAATAAACGAGCATTTTAATATCCCCTTTATTTTTATTACTTCTTACTCCGATAAATCTACATTGGAAAAAGCAAAATATACCGAGCCATCTGGCTATATTGTAAAACCCTTTAATGAAGCAGGATTGTACTCAACATTAGAAATAGCTTTGTATAATCATGCGCAAAAAAGCAAACTTAAATTTCCACCACTTGCATTACAAAAAATTAATAAAAATTTGCAGGATGTGATTTCAGAAAGAGAATTTACTTTATTGGAATTAATTTATGAAGGTAAAACAAATAAACAAATTGCAGAGATGTTGTTCATCTCTTTAAATACCGTAAAAAAACACATTAACAATACCTATCTCAAATTGGAAGTTAGTTCCAGAGCAAGTGCCATTGCATGTCTTCGGCGGCTTATGACGGAAAAATAAAGTCATACACAATTAAATTACCCCAAAGGGTAATCAAATTTTTTATAGAAAGATTAAACTTTGTATCCTTATTATATCTACGGATAATGAGGAATAAAAATTTAATAATTCTTTTTATGAGAACAATCATCCTTGTAATTTCTATCGTTTTTTTTCAATCTGTAAGTTATGGCCAGCCATCTAATGCTACTGTACAAAAAGATGTAAAAAATGATTTGGGCGCAAATTGCGTATCAGTAAAAGTAGGTGGAGGAGGCAGTACCGCTACAGAATATGTAAATGGTGGTTACAGTACTTTTTACAGGGTAAGTGTAAGTGCAATTTTTAAAACAGACATACCTGGTGTTACCAAAATTGCAAAGGGTTCTGCAAAATATTCGCATGCTGGTGGCGGTAAATACGCTTATGTGCAGTATGCCTCTGGTACAGTAGAGTTTTTGGGTATGCCAGCACCAGATACTTCAGTAATAAGAGCATTAATTTTATCTAAGTCGGACTACGGACTTACCCAAGCCTCTTTTTTAGATGATGTAATTAGTTTTAAATTTTTACAAACACCAGCACCATTGTGGAACACCATATTGTCGTTTGAAATTCCGGTAGATTTAATTTATATTAAAAGAAATTCAAGTGTCGAAATTGGAACTATTAAAGAGCCATTTTCGCTTAGAGTTTATAGAAAATCTGCAACCGAGCCATGGACAGATGTGGCATGGTCAACCCCTCACCATAGATTTGACAAGAGGCTAAAACAATCATTAGGTGTGGAAGCTATAGGTGAATATAAAATAAGTAAAATGACTTATTGGTTTGAAAAAAGTAAGATAAAAGAAGCAGAAAAAATATCGGCTGCAAGGCCTAAAGTAGACATTCCCACAGTAAATAATATGAAAGATGTTTTTAAATGGTACCACGGTTTATTAATGGAGGGAGATTATACAAAAGTGGAAGCAGCCATCATCCAATTGTTGCATCCAGATTTAATTGATAGCCGTACTAAACTTTTAAACGCTAATGCTGTACTTATGTTAGATAGAATGAAAAAAGTATTAACCAACGATTTTTCTACCTACAAAAAACAATACTGCACAACGCCGGTTTTATTTGAAGTAAGTGATACAGAAATATCTTGGTGGAATAAAGATAAAAGCCAAAAAAGTTTTATAACAATAAAAAAGGAAAATAATAGATGGTACATATATAGTGTTGCATCATACCTGTGGACTTTTTATAACGAAGCTCAAGCCAATACTACAATGAATACAGCTTGTAAATAAAATCACCCCAAAGGGTAACTAAAAATTTATGCTTTAAGTATTCCTTTACAACAGCAATAAATTATTTTATAAAAATCAAAAATTAATATTATGAACACAAAAACCATTTTACTAGTAGCAGCTTTTTTTACATGTAGCATTGCTGCAAATGCACAGGCAAATAATACCCAAAAACAACGGATAAAACAAGGCGTAAAATCTGGCGAAATTACAAAAGCCGAAGCTGACAAGATACGTGAAGAAAGAAAAGAAGTAAGAGCAGAAGTAAAAGAAGCAAAGGCGGATGACACTGTAACGAAAGAAGAAAAAAAAGATATAAAAAAAGAGCGTAAAGATGCCAACAAAGCCATTGTAAGAGCAAAACACAACAAACAAACAAGAAATTAATTTTTAAAAAAAGAAAATCATTTGTATTAATAATTACCAAAACTAATCGTCATGAAAAAAATATCTTTTTTAGCAGTTGCTTTATTTTTTTTATTTTTTGCAACAACATATTCATCCAAGGCTCAGGTAGCTATTAATACAGATGGTTCTGTAGCAGATGCAAGCAGTATGCTGCATATAAAAAATGCCAATAAAGGTTTAATCATTCCCAATGTTTCGCTGCTTTCTACAACCGATGTAGCTACTGTAGTTTCTCCAGCCACCTCACTGATGGTTTTTAATACCAATAATGCTTTGCCATCTGGCAGAGGCTATTATTATTGGAGTGGCACCCAATGGATAAAATTATTAGTGCCAAATGATTTATCAGCACTAAACTATTGGTCGCTTACTGGCAATGCAGGTACGGGAGGTTCAAACTTTATTGGTACAACAGATGCGCAGCCATTAAAATTTAGAACCAATAACCAACCGGCAGGCTTTTTAGATAATAGCAAAATTAATTACGCACTGGGTGCTACAGCCCTTATTGCAAATACAACTGGCACATCAAATATTGCATTAGGAAGTAGTGCATTAAGCAGCAACACAACTGGTAATTTTAATACCGCCATTGGAGAAAATTCCTTACTTGGAAGTGGTACTTTAGAAAACAATACGATGATAGGTGTGAGCACTATGGTATCGCCGCAAGGGCAACGTAATACAGGCTTGGGAGTAAGAGCATTGGCAGGAAATGGTAGCGGAACAATTTTAGATAATACTGCTGTAGGCTACGAAGCCATGAAGAATATTTCTACAGGTAATAGCAATGTGGCGGTGGGAGTTTTAAGTTCTGCAAACTTAAATACTGCCTTTAGTACGGTGGCCATTGGCGCAAGTGCTTTGTATAATAATACTACTGCAAATAATATTGTAGCAATTGGAGACTCCGCCTTATTTAATAATGGGCTAGGTGCTACCAATACTGCTTTCCAATCTGCAAATAATACAGCCATAGGGTCAAAAGCTTTGTACACAAATACTACCGGAAGTAATAACACTGCTACTGGTTATCAAACGCTTTATGCAAATACTTTTGGTGGTCATAATTCAGCGTTTGGTACAAATGCGTTGCGTCAGAACATTACGGGTGCATCAAACACGGCTCTCGGTGCTTTAACGTTGCAAAACAATACAAGTAGTTTTAATACTGCTATTGGCCATTTAGCCATGACAAACTCCACCTCAGGTAATAGTAATACGTCAGCAGGCTATGTTTCATTAAATGCAAATACTACCGGTAATGAAAACACTGCTATTGGAAGAGAAACTTTAAAATTAAATACTACAGGTAGTAGTAATGTGGCCTTAGGCAATGCAGCTTTATACAACAGCAGCACCGCAAACAGTCAAATTGCCATTGGGGACAGTTCACTTTTTTCCGTAAACAATAGTTTTGGTAGAAATACTGCTGTTGGTAGCCGAGCATTAAAAACCACCGTAACAGGGCAAGAAAATACAGCCATTGGTTTTGAAGCACTACGCAAAATAACTATCGGAGAATACAATGTAGCAATAGGCGGAGAAGCACTAAGTAATATTGCTACAGGAATTAATAATACCGCAGTTGGAGGTTTGGCATTGGGCAATGGCGCAACAGGCAACAACAACTCCAGTCTAGGCTATCTTTCTTTATTAAATAATACGGCTAACGATAATACGGCAGTTGGTATTGCAGCATTAAATGCCAATACTACCGGCTATTCAAATGTGGCAATTGGCAGTAATGCACTTTATAAAAACACTGCACAATCAAACACTGTTGCCGTGGGAGATTCTGCCCTGTTTAATAATGGAACAGGAGCAAATGCTCTTCTGGGAATTTATAATACCGCTATTGGTTCAAAATCACTGTTCACAAATACTATAGGTAATGAAAACACTAGTGTAGGTTTTCAATCTCTTTATAATAATACCACCGGGCAAAGTAATACCGCTAGTGGCTATAAATCACTATACAATAACACAACTGGAAACGTAAATATTGCCGTAGGCAGAAATGCCCTATCTGCTAATACTACCGGAAGCGGAAACGTAGCAGTGGGAAATAATGCTCTTTTAAACAGCAGCGGAAATTCGAATAATGTTGCCATTGGAAACAATGCACTATCGCAAAATAGTGTTGGTGCTGTTAATCTTATTCAAGGTGGCAATAATACGGCTGTAGGAAATAACAGTTTATCTTCTAACACCATCGGATTTCAAAATACTGCAGCAGGAGCCAATTCATTAGCTATAAATACAACAGGCTCGATAAATACTGCTTTTGGATATGGTGCTTTATATAATAATACAACAGGTCAAGCAAATGTTGCTCTTGGAGCTTCCTCACTATACGACAACACCACGGGAACTAGTAACGTTGCAATAGGATTTGAAGCTTTAGAATCAAATACTACAGGGCATGACAATATAGCAATGGGAAGTTATTCAATGAATGCTAATACCACAGGTAATAGAAATGTGACCTATGGGAAATTTTCTCTTAATTCTAATACAACAGGAAATTCAAATGTAGCAATTGGAAATAATGCACTTTTTAGAAATACCACAACATCCAATACTGTTGCCGTGGGTGATTCCGCATTATTTAATAATGGCACCGGTGCTGTAGCAGCTATTGACGCAACCAAAAACACAGCTCTTGGTTCTAAAAGTTTGTTCAGCAATACCACCGGTTTTGGTAATACCGCTACAGGATTTCTATCGCTTTACTCTAATACCGATGGCACTAATAATACCGCAATGGGTCTGGAGGCTCTTTATTTAAATACCACAGGAGCTAGTAATACGGCTTTTGGTGCCTGAGCACTTCAATTAAATACAACGGGTATTGGAAATGTGGCCAATGGAACATCTGCTCTAGGATCCAATACAACGGGTGGCGGTAACACAGCCACGGGATATCAGCCACTGGCTTACAATACAACCGGTGGTGGTAATACAGCAACAGGTTCTACTTCTCTTTTTCGCAACAGCACAGGAAGCGATAATACTGCTACTGGCTCTCAATCGATCAATTTTAATACGACGGGAAACAATAATACTGCAACAGGCGATAAAACATTATACTCAAACACTACAGGAAGTGATAACACGGCTATAGGTAGCAAAGCTTTGTATTCAAACATAATTGGAGATTACAATGTTGCAGTAGGCGATAGTGCATTAGCAAAAGCAGTAGGTACTGTACTTAACCCCACCCTAAGTACTGCAGTAGGTAGCCGATCATTATCAAATACTACTACTGGCTACAACAATACTGCAATGGGTTATAGAACATTTGTCAATAATATTACCGGAAATCGGCTCACAGCTTTAGGGCACGGTGCCGATGTTGCAGTTGACGGTTTAAACAACGCCACCGTTATAGGCTCTCAGGCATCCGTATCTGCGAGCAATACCATGGCATTTGGTAATAGCAATGTAAACGATTGGGTTTTTGGTATTCCTACAGTTACTGCAGCCTCACATGCTTTGGAAGTAGGCAGCGGCGCAGGCAATGGTAACGGCGCTTTTCTTACAAACGGTGGTGTGTGGACCAATACAAGTGATATAAACAAGAAAGAAGATTTTACAATAATAAATGGCGCAGATTTACTCAAAAAAATTGCTGTATTACCTGTAACAAAATGGAAATACAAAGGCACCGATGAATATCATATAGGCCCAATGGCGCAAGATTTTAAAGCAGCATTTAATGTAGGGGTTGATGATAAAAGTATTAGCACGTTAGACCCTGCAGGCATTTCGTTAGCAGCTATACAGGAATTGATAAAAGAAGTAGAAATTTTAAAGAAGCGAATAGAAATTTTGGAAAAAAAGTAAAATGAAATTATGGCAAATTTATTAATACCAAGCAAAAATAATGAAGGGACTCATAATTTTGCTACACAAGATATTATTAGATGTGAGGCTAGCAGCAATTATACTTGGTTTTATTTAACCAATAATAGAAAATTTTTGTCATCACAAACGATGGGCAATTTTGAAAATAGTTTAATAGAAAATGATTTTATAAGAATACATCGAAAAAATATTATAAATAAACTTTTTATAAGTAAAATTGAAAAGTGTGGAACAGTAAAGTTGTTAGATGGCACTTTTTTTAAAACAAGTAGGAGAAGAAGAAAAATAATTGGTGAAATAATGTTGAGTGAGTTAGAGCATAATAATCGTTTAATTTTTTAAAAAAGATTATTTGCTACAAAAGAATCCGAGGTTTACGGCTACGAAACTTTCGAAACCTATTTAGAAAAGTTGAAAACAATTTTTCCTACAATTGAATTTTTTATTTTCAAAGCAATGTAGAAGGAGAGTTGATAAATGCTATACAGCAATATGGTTTTTCTTACGATGGTATTATTTTAAACCCCGGTGGTTATACACACACCTCTGTTGCGCTTGGCGATGCCGTAGCAGCCATTACTACAAAAGTTATAGAAGTACATATTTCCAATATTTTTGGCAGGGAAGAATTTAGAAAAATATCACTCGTATCTGCAAAATGTGTAGGTGTAATAAGTGGGTTGGGGTTGAAGGGTTATGAGTTGAGGGTGAGTTTTTTCAATAACAATTAATAAAATTTTTATTTTCATTCTATAAAAAAAAGACTGCTATTGAGGCAGTCTTTTTTTATCGTAAAAATATTTTTTACTTCAACGTAAAACTCTCCAAAAATTTAGTAGTAAAATTTCCACTCTTAAAATCTTCGTTTTGCATTAATTGCAAATGAAAAGGAATGGTTGTTTTTATACCTTCAATTACATATTCGCTCAATGCCCTATACATTGTGTTGATGGCTTCTTCACGAGTTTGTGCTACGGTTATTAATTTTGCAATCATACTATCGTAGTATGGTGGTATTACATAGCCAGCATACACATGGCTATCTATACGCACACCATGCCCACCTGGCTGATGTAGAACGGTAATTTTTCCGGGCGATGGACGAAAATCATTGTGTGGATCTTCTGCATTTATTCTACATTCAATAGCATGCATTTGAGGATAATAATTTTTGCCACTTACTTTTTCGCCAGCGGCTACTTTTATTTGCTCTTTTATTAAATCATAATTAATAACTTCTTCAGTTACACAATGCTCTACTTGAATACGAGTATTCATCTCCATGAAATAAAAGTTGCGATGTTTATCTACCAAAAACTCAATAGTGCCTACGCCCTCATAATTTATACATTTAGCTGCTTTTACGGCCGCATCTCCCATGCGTTCACGCAACTCATCTGTCATAAATGGAGAAGGACTTTCTTCTACCAATTTTTGGTGACGGCGTTGTATAGAACAATCTCTCTCACTCAAATGACATGCATTGCCATATTGATCGCCCACCACTTGTATTTCTATATGGCGTGGTTCCTCAATATATTTTTCCATGTACAACCCATCATTTTTAAAAGATGCAGCTGCTTCTGTTTTTGCATTATCAAAGTTTTTTTCTATTTCACTTTCTTCCCATACCAAGCGCATACCTTTACCACCACCACCTGCAGTAGCTTTCATAATAACAGGGTATCCAATTTCTCTAGCTGCTTCTCTTGCATGCTCTGCATCTCTTAGCAAGCCATCCACACCTGGCACTACAGGTACCCCTGCAGCTATCATTGTTGCTTTTGCTGTTATTTTATCGCCCATCGCATTTATCATTTCTGGCGTGGGGCCTATAAATTTTATACCATGGTCTGTACAAATTTTTGCAAACTTGCTATTTTCTGCAAGAAAGCCATAGCCTGGGTGCACCGCATCTGCATTGGTTATTTCGCAGGCTGCTATAATATGAGGTATATTTAAATAGCTATCCATACTTGCAGGTTTGCCTATGCATACGGCTTCGTCTGCAAATTTTACATGCAAGCTATCTTTATCTGCAGTAGAATAAACGGCTACAGTTTTTATTCCCATTTCTCTACAAGTTCTTATTACTCGTAATGCTATTTCGCCACGGTTTGCAATTAATATTTTCTTAAACATAGTTGATAATTAGCTGATGTGCTAATGTGCTGATGTGCTAATGACGCCAACTCATTGCGTTGTTTTTATAAAATTAGCTAATTTGCTGATGTGCTAATTTGCTAAT
>JAYSWO010000159.1:0-5064 GCA_043717975.1 Ferruginibacter sp.
ACCCTTCGCAAAATTAAAAGAGCTGCAAAGCCAACGCACTTTGCCAACACACAATTTGCAGCACATTTAATTTTGCCCCAACGCACCCAAGCCCACCCACCACCCCACAAAGCAGACAATTGATTTTTTGACTTGTTACTATAGTACAAACGCCATAAAAAAAGTAACTTTGTACATTATTAAAAAAATAGACCCAGCAATATAATGAGTGATAATTTAGAATTAGAAAAAACCCTTTGGCAAGCAGCCGACAAACTTCGCAATAATATGGATGCGGCTGAATACAAACACGTTGTATTGGGTTTGATATTCTTAAAATATATTTCTGATGCTTTTGACGAACTTTATGAGCATTTGAAGGCAAGTGTGATTGAAACAGGTGCCGACCCAGAAGACAAAGACGAATACACAGCCGAACGAGTTTTTTATGTACCACCATCTGCACGTTGGAAATGGTTACAAGGCAGAGCTAAACTACCCACAATTGGCAAAGACATTGACGATGCAATGGATGCTATTGAAAAAGACAATCCAACATTAAAAGGAGTTTTACCAAAAGACTATGCAAGACCAGCATTAGACAAACAACGACTTGGTGAACTCATAGACTTAATCGGTTCTATTACTTTAAGCAAAGGTAAAGACGGAAAAGGAAAAGATTTATTGGGATATGTGTTTGAATATTTTTTAGGACAATTTGCTGATGCCGAAGGTAAAAGAGGCGGACAGTTTTACACACCGCAAAGCATTGTAAAAATATTGGTAGATATGTTAGCACCTGAGCCTGAAAAGAGAGTGTATGATGGTGCTTGTGGTAGTGGAGGAATGTTCGTACAAAGCGAACGCTTCATTGAAATGCACGAACACCGCAAGGGCAAAATTTCAATTTTTGGACAAGAGAGTAATCCTACAACATACAAATTGGCCAAAATGAATTTGGCAATCCGAGGTATTGATGCAAATATTGCTCTTGGTGATACATTAATGAATGATGCATTTCCCGAATTGAAAGTAGATTATGTAATTGCCAATCCCCCATTTAATGTAAGTGACTACAATATAAATACAGCCGAAACACACAAATGGAAATACGGTGTACCACCAAATGGAAATGCCAACTACGCTTGGTTGCAGTTATTCTTAAGCAAGCTTGCACCTTATGGCACAGCAGGTGTAGTATTGGCAAATGGAAGTATGAGTTCTGAAATTGCTACAGAAGGTACAATTAGAAAAGAATTAATTGAAGCGGATACAATTGATTGTATGGTGTCATTGCCTTCACAGTTATTTTACAACACTCAAATACCAGCTTGTTTGTGGTTTTTGGCTCGTAACAAAGAAGGTAATAGTAAATGGAGAAACCGCAATCACGAAACACTTTTTATTGATGCCCGAGAATTAGGCACAATGATTAGTCGCAAACAAAAAGAGTTTAACGAAAAAGATATTGCAACAATTGCCGATACTTACCACAATTGGAGAAGCAAAGCCAATTTTGAAAAAAATTATAAAGATGTTGCAGGTTTCTGTAAATCAGCAACTATACAAGACATACGCAAAAACAATTATATACTTACACCAGGCAGATATATTGATTTTGCTGCCGTAGCAGAAGATGGAATTGCATTTGACGAAAAAATGAAAACGCTTTCAGGCACTCTTTCTGCACAAATGCAAAAAGCCAATGAATTGGATGAAGCTATTAAATTAAATTTACAAAAAATTGGTTTTACTATTTAAAATAATAATACAATGAACTACGATATTAAAATCATTGGGGAGGAGGAGGATAATGGTTCAATTGAATTTGACCGTTTACAACTTATTACTCAATCTACAAAAGATATAGCTACAAAAGCTTTAATGCTTAGGCTTAGAGGCTTTAGCGAAATAGCACCTGATAAAGCATTAAAAAAAGCATTGGCAATAAGGTTACAAGATATAAAGGGAAGTAAGGAAGATGGCACATCAATGGTTATAGACTGCACAAATTTCAAAGAAACTATTAATGGATTGCAATTTGATTTGTTCAAACCAAGAGAAGAAATACTACAACTTACGCCTATGGCTTTAGTAATGCAATCTTTTCAAGCGGCATTGCAAGCGGACAATAACAATGCAGATGTAGATAAGCCACTTTTAAAATCTTTATTAAAATTTAAAAAGAACTTCATTAGCGATAACGAAATATTTTATTTAGCAAACAGAGGTACTATTGAAGAAGTTAGACTTACTAAAGATGATTTTCAAAAAATAAGTTTATTAGAAGATAGCATACCAGACCCTAAAAAAGTAATTGTAAATGGGCAGTTAGATGAAATGAAAGTATCTAAGAATAAACTAGGCTTACAAACAGCAGAAGGGTTTATAAATGTATTTGCAAATGATAATAGTATTATACAAGGTATAGTAACTTTTATGGGTAAAGAAGTTACTATTAGCGGAATGGCTCATTACAAGCCCAATGGGAAATTGAGTTTTATAGATATACAAGAATACGCTGAACCTAATGCAGCAGATAAATATTTTTCTAAAATGCCAAATGCTATTACAGCACAGCAGCAATTATTTGTTCAGGCAAAGGAAGGTAGGAAATCTAATTCGTTAAATGCTTTAATAAATATAGCAGGTTTATTAAGAGATGATATAAGCGATGTAGAATTTAATGAAATGATAAAAGATACCCACAGATGAAAAATATTTTATTAGATACCTGTGCCATCATACATATAATAAGAGATGCAAGAGAAAGCCAAAAGTATATAGATGCTATAAAAGCGTACGATGAAAATGCTAATATTATTATTTCGGTAGTAACAAAAGCAGAGTTAGAATCTTTTATAATACAAAACAATTGGGGCGAAAAAAAGAAAAAATCACTTAACGATTTTTTACAGGAAGTAACTTTTATAGATATTGCGAATGCAGATATTGCATTAATAGAGGCTTACTCTTTTATAGATGCTTACAGCAAAAGGAAAATTGTTGGAGAGGATGGTAATTTGGTTGTGGGTGCTGCACGTAAAATGGGTAAAAACGACTTGTGGATTGCTGCTACAGCTTATGTACTAGATGTACCAATTATAACAGCTGATGGCGACTTTGACCATTTGAATAATACTTTTTTAAATGTTATGAAGGTATTATGAGTTATAAAATAAAAACACTTATCGTTTTTGACACAAATATGTTAAGAGAAATACTTGACAATGAGGTGACCTACAATAACTTTTCATTTGGTAGTGCATACGACGAAATAAGTAAATTTATAAATGACAATGGCTTAAAAAACGATATTGAGCTTACTGTTTCTACAATGGTTATAGAAGAGCTAAAAAACCAAAAAAAAAGAACTTATTTAAAAGACATTTCCGATTTAAAGAAAATTGCAAAAAGGTTAGAAGGGTTACCACATATATCTGCAAACTCAATTGTTATTCCTGATGACACTTTTGATTGTGAAACATTTGTTGAAGAAAATGCAAAACAGTTTATTGAAAATAATGGAATCAATACTTTGGTGTATAAAGAAGAACATTCTACTTCTATTCTTACAAATATGATTAAAAAAGTAGCGACAATTGATAAGCCAAAATCTCCTTTTGCTATTTCGGGAAGTTACAAAGATGCAGGTTTTAAAGATGGCATTATTTGGGAAACCTTAATGCATTATGAAAAAGTAGAAGAATTTGATAAAATAATATTCTTATCAAAAGATGGGGATTATAAAGACAACTGCATTGTAGATTTTAAAACAAAATGGAACCGACACATACAAATTGAAAAAGATAAAAACAATGTTATAGCTCTATTAAATACAGATTATGAATTACAGATAAATGAAAGAGTTATTTATGACTTTACCCAATCAGACTATTTTAAAGATTATTTGTTTGACCAGCTTAAAAATAAAACAGAAATCATTGTTGAAGATGTTAATTATAAAATTGAAAATTTTGAAGTGCTAAATACTTGCTCAAACATAACAAGGATTCCGCCAAATGAATATATTATTGAGAGTTTATTTATTGATGCAGACATAAAAATATTCTATTCGGCAAATGGTCTAAAAAAAGAGCAAGTTATTAAAGCATCAATTTCATTTGCAGATGAAGAAACCAAAGAAATAATTGAAACAACCTTTGAATTTGAATTAATATGAGTGAATGGAAAACATATAAGCTAAGTGAACTTGTCGAAATAAAATACGGCAAAGACCACAAGCATTTGGCGGATGGAGAAATTCCTTTGTACGGTTCGGGTGGCATTATGCGGTATGTTGATGCACCATTGTATGAACAAGAAAGTATTTTGATACCACGAAAAGGGACATTAAGCAATTTGTTCTATCTCAACATTCCTTTTTGGTCTGTTGATACTATGTTTTACACCAAAATCAAGATAGGCAACAACGGTAAATATTTGTATTATCTTTTAAAGTCAATGAATTTGGCTTCTATGAATGTTGGTTCGGCTGTACCGAGTTTAACAACAGAGGTTTTAAATAAGGTTGAAATAAATGTACCAGATGAAGCTACGCAAATAGAAATTGCACAAATCCTTACTTCCCTTGACGACAAAATAGAACTCAACCTACAAATGAACCAAACCCTTGAAGCAATGGCACAAGCCCTGTTTAAAGAATGGTTTGTAAACTTTAACTTTCCAAACTTTGATGGAGAATTGGAAAATGATTTGCCGAAGGGTTGGAAGAGTGAGCCAATGGATGAAAACATTGAATTTCTAAATGGTCTTGCTTTACAAAAGTTTCCACCATTGAATGAAGAGGACTTTTTACCAGTTATTAAAATCCGAGAACTCAAACAAGGATTTACAAATGCTTCCGATAAAGCAAGTACAGAACTTCCTGAAAAATATGTTATTTACGATGGTGATATTTTATTTTCTTGGAGTGGAAGTTTAGAAGTTGTTTTTTGGTGTGAAGGCAAAGGAGCATTGAACCAACATTTGTTTAAAGTATCTTCAAATGTTTATCCAAAATGGTTTTATTTCTTTTGGGTAAGAGAATATTTGCCATTATATAAATCTATTGCAGAAGGCAAA
>JAYSWO010000160.1:0-12915 GCA_043717975.1 Ferruginibacter sp.
AAGATGCACGCAAGCGTGTAAGCAAAAGCATGAATGCAGAGTTGGCGTAAGCTTTAATTTTAATATTCTTTAGTCCCGATTATTGTAATGATGATCGGGATTTTTTTGTGATTTGTTTTTCCAAAGCCAAGGTTCGTGTCTCAAGAAACGTTTGCTATTTTTTTAGGAGCATGAGCAGTATAACATTGATGAACATTTGTTTCCGCCTTTCTGTAGTAGTGCTGCACGCAAGTAGTTTTATAAGTTGAAGTGTATGCTGTGCAGCAGCTACTACTGCCAAGGCGGGCTATGCTCGGCTGTAAATCTTTTCTCAACTTTTATTATGCAATAGATTGAAGAGGGTCCTTGTAGCTTAGATTTTGAGGAGATCTGAAACAATGCAAAGGACTTATTTTAAAAAACTCCCAACTCCTTTAACAATTTTATTTTATTTATATCTAAAGTATTATTCTTTATTCTATTTCTCTGTTGTGATAACCACCCTCTTAATTGTTTATATTCTTTACCTTGGGGCAATTCAATATGTCCATTCAATTCTTTAAATATCTTTAATTCGTTATAACTTTCAATCCATAATTTTATTGGATTAAAAGGAAATGGTGTTTCTTTAAGTTTTAGATAACGCTTATTTTCTAGCTTATTAGCCCTTTTCAATTTACGTTGTTTATCAACCCAAAGCCCAAGTTTTGGAAACTCCTTATCCTGCGACAATATTGGTCTGTTAGGATGTTTTTTAAGATAATCGAGCCATTTTTTAAAATTACTTTCCCATTCTTTCATCCTAGGATCCCAAGGGAAATCTATCTGATTCAGTTTTTCTTTTTGCTCATTGCTCAATTTCTCTTTGCCTTGTCTTTGTGCTACAATCCAAGTGCCTAAAGAGCCATCTCTAGCTTTGAGATCGAAGTTTCCGTTTAAATCAAAATATTTTTTCAAATTTTGATATTGTCTTTTCCAAGCTGCATCTGAATTTTCTTTTTTTCTATCAATTGGAGTCCAATTATAGTCTAAAATATTTAATCTCTCAATTTGCTCAGGTGTTAGGGTATCTTTTACTCTTCTTTGAGTTGCAACCCATGTACCAAGTGGTCCATAGCGAGAATCAATATCGCTATTACGATATTTTTCAAAATATTTAGTAAGCTTTTGATAATTAATTTCCCAAGTACTCATTGATATTTGAAGTCTTTTTTCTACTGCTATCTTTATTTTCTTTTGTTCTTTATCAGGTTTACTTTTTATAATTTCTATAAAGTTATTTTCAGAATTTAGTATAAACTCCGCCCAAGATTTTAACTTTGTAGCGTAAGTTGGTCCCGAACTTTTATTTATAGTTTTTCCAAATAAATCTTGGTAATGCTCATACAATAGTTTTGCCTTTATTTTGGGATTAGACCTATAAATTTCAGTTGCAGTTTTTATTTTACTAATGCTTAAAGCTGATTTTACAATCTCTTTTTTAAAGTCTATTTCATTTTGATTCATTAGCTCTCTGAGATATATTATTTTATCTTTAGGAAAAATAAGAATGCCATTTTCCATTTCTAAGTAATCTAAAATTCTTAAATCCTTAATAATTGGGGATGGATATTTTTTTATATCCTGCATAATTCCTTTCTCTAAAATATCTTTTAAAATATTAATTATATTCTCAGGATTATTAGTGATAAATGAGTTTTCTTTTGAATCACTTAAACCAATTCTACCACCTCTTCCTTTTTCAACTTTTATTATTCTATTTTTAAGATCTAAATCTAAATAATATATCCATTGAATTAATACTTTTGAATAAGAATCCCAAGTGTCATTATTTTTATCTGTAAAATCAAAACTAGTCCTATATATATCAGCAATTTTTTTACTACTTAAAATCGGTTCACTAGATTTTATTAGTTCCGAATAAATTTTTGAATCCTTAATTCTTTGTTTTGAAATCGAAATGAATATTTCTTCAGTAGGTCTAACTCCTGCTGGCAGAGAATAGTTACTCAATTCATCTTTCTCAATTAAATCCATTTTTTGAAGATCAATTAATACATTGATTATGTGACTTGATCTAGATTTTTTTTCGACATTTACCTTATCACATAATTCACTTATTGAATATTTAATCCCAACTTCAAAAAGTAAAAATATTTTTAAACAAATATTTGGATAAAGCCTTAGTGTATAATTTGTGGTTAAAGTACTTATGCTTTTTCCAAGCAGGTATTCTCTAAAATTATCCCAATAAGGTTTATAGTTTTGTCCAGTTTTTACGATTAATCTTTTATCTGCTAATGATCTAATTATTTCTTCAGGAATAACTTCGGAAAAATCATTTTCATGAAAAAATGAGCCATTTTCTGCGCTTTTAGCAATTGTCAATAGTACATTTTCTTCAATTGCTGTAAGCCCTTCCATGTCTTTTTTAAACAAATTATTGATATTCAAATTTGCTTTTGATAGTTGTGATATTTTTTGTTTTCCTTTTACAACTTCATTGTAAATATGAATACATAGTTTTTTTATTCGCCAAGGATAGCCTTCGCTATTATCAATTAGTATATTTTTTAAAACATTACTTAGTTTTCCAATTTTAGGCTCGTTTTCTAACTGTTGAATTATTAATTTAATTTCTTCATTGTTAAACCCTTCTATTTCGAAAGGAATTCCAAGTCCCTTTGCCTGATTCCAAAATTTATAAGAACCACTACTCGGCGATAACATTATTTCATTTTTCCAAGAGAATCCTAAAATAATGTTAGCTTGTTCATTATTTATGTGTAAAAGAAATTCATGAAATGGTTGATACAAATGTTCTCTACGAAATACATCTTCAAATTGATCAAAAATTAGAATTAAGTATTTGTTGTTTAATTTTAAATATTCTAGAATTTTCTTTACAGAATTATTACTAAGTAAATCAAAATATGATACGAATGAAATTTTCATATTTATTAACTTCTTCTCGTCAATGAAATTATCTGCTATAGCTTTCTTTATTAAAAACTGAAATGCCAATCCAACAAAATGATTAGTTTCTGCATTTATTGAATCTACTGATAGAGCATAAAATTTATTTTTGTTTTGCTTGTTGAAACAATTTGCCTTAATCGAATTTATTAAAGAACTTTTACCCATACCTGACTTTCCGGTCAAATAGAAAAGCCTTTTTTTTGATTCGTTTTTTTCTACAGATTTAAAAAACTGCATTATATCTGCTTTTATTTTTTTTCGTCCAACGAAGTCTTTATCAGAAGCAGGTTTATAATCAAGCCAACTATCACTTTGGGATATTTCTACAACTGTTTCAGTTGCGGTTTGAGTCGAAGTAGTATGAGTTACTTTATTAAATATATTTCTGAATAATAAGGAGCTTAACTCTTGAACTTTATCTTGAATAAATTTGGCAATTTTATTATCATTTACATTTATCCCATTTTTTGCATCAAAAATATATAGTTCATCAGGAAATGCTAAGCTAGTAGAATTTGCCATGTAAGCAAAATAGTCTCCTTTTTCAGAAAAAATTAGAAACTCCTTTGTGATTTCGCTTGATATGGCATCTGTATCTGGTCTTCTTATCTTTTTTTGCTTACTTAATAATGAAATAACAATGTCAGGACTATAGAATGTAACATTATTAAAATTAGCTCCATTATCAAAATCTTGAATCTTTAAACCTGCTACTTGATGGTCTAATTCAGTTGTGTGAATAAAATATGCCTTATTTGGTTTTTTGGTAAACACTGCATATGCAAATCTTTTAAGGTCATCAGAATTAACTTTTCCTTTGGCTTTACATTCAACATATAAATTGCTGTTATTGTCAGTTTCATGCTCTGCAAACAAATCAATTTCTAACCCTGTGAAATTTACATTTGGAACAATTTTGTATTGTTGGCATTCTAGCACATGTCGTATCATTCTTTCAAAAGAACTACCTTTTTCCTGATTAGCTTTCCCTTTAGACGAACTTTCAACTATGATTTGTATTTCGCTTATCATTATTAAAATTTAGATTTAATTTATTATCCTAACCCCACCACCTCCTCCATCAATTTCCAAACCATTGTACAAGCATTATGGTTTGCATAATCGGTGCGGTTTGCAAAGCTTTTTTGTAGCATTTTTGCATGGGCAATAGCTTGGTCTATATTGCCATACTCTTTTAGGTAAGCATACATTTCTTCGCTGTTCTTTTTGTATTTGTACTTTGCGCCTAAAAATGGCTTTAAATTATCTTCTATAAATTTTTGGTATTGCTTTCGGCTAATGGCTGTATTGTAAAAATGAAAATGCAGTAAATACCAAAGTTCAAAAGCTTCGTTGCTCCAAGCGGCTTCCATATTTTTTGTTTGGTTGCATTGTGCTATAGCGGCATTAAAATCTTGTGGGGTAAAACTATCTTTATCAAATACTACCCATACTTTATCTATTGGTCGCATAGTTTGTTGTTGCCAATTGTTTTTTAATCTTTCTGCTTCTTCCACTAGCGATAAAGTATTGTAGCCTGTACCTTCTATTTTAAATTCATATACATTCAGCACAGCTTTAGGCAAATCATTTTTAAAAGCTTCAAAATAATTTGGCTCTGTTTTTTCGCCCTCGCATACAACCAAATAATATTGCCGCTTATTACGCACAGCCTCTGTACGTTTCCATTGAGTACGCTGTCTTTTTAAAATGGCATTATCTATTTTTTCTTTTTTTGCCATGCTATTTAAATTTTGGCAGGTTACCAATAAAAGGAATAGCACCATAGCGCCCTTCAATATAATCTTTAGCAAAGGAGCGGTCTTTACGAATGGTTTTGCCTTCTTCTTTATACTCAATAAGCGAGTATAAATCGCTGGCTTCATAGTTGTCTTTTTCTACAAAATAAATTTGGTCTCGGCGGTATTGGCTGTAGGCAAATAAATTGGTATCATGTGTTGTAAAAATAAGCTGTGCATTTTTTGCATTTACATCGCTAGAGTTAAACAACCTTGTAATAGCCAATGTAAGTAAGGGGTGCAGGCTGGCATCCATTTCATCAATAGCCAATACGCCACCATTGGTTAACACATCAAACACAGGACCAGAGATATTGAAAATTTTATTGGTGCCGGCAGATTCTTGGCTACGCATATCAAACTCAACCAGGCCTACAGCTTTATTTTTTTTATCGAATTTTTTGTGTAGCGTACCTACCTCTATTTTGTATGCACCTTCTAAATCGCTTACCAATTGTTTTACTACCTGCTCTGGCATGTCGGTTGGTAATTCTTTTGGATCAAATAATTTTTTTTCGGTTTTAATATCTTGAAAACCCAAGTCTAATGATTTATAAAATTGTAATAGCTTATCTTTTTGTTTGGTTGTTTTTAGCATTTCGAATGTTACCACTTTATACTCCTCGTGGCTAAGCCCTGAAATAGTAATAAAATTATTAAACCACTTAATAATGTTTCGAGCTGTTTGCCCATTAAATTGGTCAACTACAGAAAGAAATAATGCATTGTCTCTTGTTTTACTTTCAAGACCTTTGCCTTCTGCAAATGCTTTTTCTACTTCAATGGCATCTCCTTCTCTGGCAAACAATAATTTTTCTTGATTTTTTTTTGCTTCAAATAACCACTCTGCTTTTACAGCTGTAGTATTTACTTCAAAGCCGTAGCGATACCTAATATTCCCTAACAAAAAAACCATCTCAAAATGAGTCGGTGATTTTTCTGTAGCAGTATTTAGTAAAAAGGGTGTTACATCAATTTCTGCAGCAGAGGATTGCTCTACAGAATCTAAGACCAACCAGCGCATAGTGCTCATGGCTTTCATAAAATTACTTTTGCCACTTGCATTAGCACCATAAACTACTGCACCCTTAAGCAGGTTGTAGCGTTCTGTTTCAATAACATTGGTTTCCTTAAAATCGGAGATGCTGGCTGCACTAAGGCTGAGTGTTTTTTTATCTTTAAAGGATAGAAAATTGCCAACGGTAAATTCTACTAGCATAACTTCTAATTGAGTATATTTCTCAAAAGTATGCATAAAGTACTAAAAAATAGAAAAATTTGAGAATATTTCTCAAATTTGACAATTATACTCTAATTTTAGAAAGAATAGCTCTCAAAAAACCTTTATGCACCGTTTTCGGAGGCTCTCAATACGTTCACTTTAATCTCCATTTCTAACTATTGCACAATAAAAGCTGAAAAAAGTTATTCTGCCGAAGGGCTGGCGGATGGGAAGTAGTACCCCACAGGAGGGAGGAACAACCGACGAGGAGTACTACGGACAGCCGCAGCAACTGCTCAACAATGGTATGAAGCTTACAGCCACAACAAATTAAACAAGAACCTATCTATATGGAGAAAGCAAAAGGAAAAAATTACTCTCTTTCCACCAACGCCTTAAACCTATCAGGATCCGTAGCACCCTCCATACTAAAAAAAGAAGGATAAAGATGTATGAAAACCAAAAGCATTGCTATTTTTTAAAATAGAGGTAGTAGGTTTTTTTAAAAATGTATTTGTAGGGTAATTAATAAAAAACGTATTCATACTTTTTACATTTACATAGGCAAGTTTTAATAATTTCTGAATAATATTGTTTTGGTACTCAAGTATTAAACGAAAATAGGGATGTAGAAATTTTTTTAATGTAATGCAAAATATTATATTTTTAAGGTTAATATGATTTTGGCCAAAAATCCATTGTATTTATAGTTTCGTAGACTAAATAGGATAATTATTTTTTAAAATGAGCCATTTTTCATTCATTTAAAATTAAATTTACAGCATGGCACAACCTACTTTTGAACTTATACAAGCACTTAGGCTTACGGCAAAAAATTTAGACAATGGTGCATATCACTCTTGGGGGCACCATGGGGCTTGCAATTGTGGTAATTTGGTACAATCAGTTACAGAATTTACCAAAGATGAAATACTTAAGTACGCACACGATGGTGCAGGCGAGTGGACGGAATTGGCCATTGATTTTTGCCCAATTACAAATGCGCCACTAGCACTTATTTTTTACAAGCTAGAAGAAATAGGCCTTACCCCTACAGATATTCATCACATAGAGTATTTGTCTGACAAAGAAGTGTTGGATAACTTGCCTGGCGGATTGCGCTGGCTTAAAAGAAGTAAAAAAGAAGATGCTATTGCATACTTCGAAACATTTGCCAATGTGTTGGAAGAAAAATTATTGAAAACAATAAATATAGATACCGTTTTAGAAAATAAAAAAGAATTGAGAGCAGAGCTTGTTTAATCCTGTGATCCCCACAAAAAAAGCCGATGATAATTTTCATCGGCTTATTTTATGTATAGAAGTAGAGATGCTATTTTATTTTTTTACCAAGGAGTAAATAACACTATCTAAAAACTTACCATCAAAAAATTCATTTTCTATAAAATGTGCTTCTTTTACAAAACCATTTTTCTCTAACACCCTTGCAGATGCCGTGTTTGAAGGGTCAATAATGCCTTCAAGTGAATGCATGTTCATTTTATTAAAACCATAATCTATCATTAATTTAATGGCTTCCGTTATAATTCCTTCGCCGTGGTATTCAGGTAAAAGCATATAACCAATTTCACTTCTAAAATGCTCCCATCGCATTCTATAATGACCAATAATACCAATAAGTTTTGTATTTCCTTTTAGCGTAATAGCCCAATTTATACCTTCGTTATTTTCAATTTTACCTTGTATCATTTTTATATGCTCTAACGCTTCTTCGGTGGTGGTTACCAATGGGCGAGGAATGTATTTCATGGTTTCTGCATTGCTACGCAAAGCATACACTTCATTTACATCTTCAGGTGTAATTCGTCTTAATAATAACCTGTCTGATTCTAGATTTTGAAATGGGAGAAAAGAGAAATGGCTCATTTTGTATTTTTAATAAAATTAAGGTAGTATTTTTAAATTAGTTTTATATAGGTTATTTTATTTGTGAAATAACCAAAAGTGTATGTCCGGAAAAAAACATTCCGCTCGTCATTACTAAAATAATTTTTTAAAAATTAAAACGAACAATTATGGAAAAGTTTATGCTTATTTTTCATGGCGGACAATTGCCAGAAGACCAACATACAACCGAAAACATGGATGCGGGTATGGCTAAATGGCTTACATGGATAGACAAACTAGCTAAAGCTGGTAAATATGATTCTGGCGAACCGTTATTGCCTGGAGGTAAAATGATTAGCGGGTTAAACAAAACCGTTACGGATGGTCCTTTTGCCGAAAGCAAAGAAATAGTTGGTGGTTATTTTATTGTAAACGCCGCAGATTATGATGAAGCTATAGCAATATGCGATGATTACCCTGACTACCAATATGGAGGCAAAGTACAAATAAGGCACGTTATGAAAATGGATATGCCATATTAATTTTAGGGAATACATTTTTTATAGTCATAATTATTTAAAAAGAATTTTTTGTAGATTTTTCTTTTGGGTAATTATGGCTTCCTTTTAAAACGATACAAAATTTATATAATGAAAAACGGTATAATTATTTTAACCATCTTAATTTTAGTGTCTGCTTGTAATAATAAACAAGAAAAGAATACAAATGAAATACTGGTGAAACAATATTTTGAATATTTTAATAAACACGATTGGAATAGCTTGGCAAATATGTATGCGGACACTACGCTCTTTAAAGACCCCACATTGGGAGCTGGAATCGTACAACAAAGTCGCCTGCAAACTATTGATAAATATACTGAGTTAAATAAGATATTTCCAAATATAAAAGATGAAATAATAGCAATATATCCATCGGGAGACAAACATATTATTGTTGAATTTAAGTCGAGCGGAAAAACTACAGATAGCACTACATTTGAATTGCCAATCTGCACTATCTTTACTATTGAAAATGGATTGATAACAAAAGATTTTACCTACTTTGATAATTTTGATGAAACGGCTGCGGGTAAATAGTTTCACGCTTTTATTAACATACATAATAACTACACTGAACAATTATTCTCAAATAGAAAAAGTGGTAGAAAACCTCTTTCGCAAAGAATGGGGTAAACTTGTAACGGTGCTTACCAAACTTTTTGGCCCACAAAATTTGCAGCTTGTAGAAGATGTAGTACAAGATACTTTATTAAAAGCTTTTAATAATTGGAAAATAAATGGACTGCCACAAAACGCATCTGCATGGGTATTTACGGCGGCACGTAATAAAGCTGTAGATGTATTGCGACAGCAAAAAAGACAATTGAAATATGCAAAAAATATTACACCATTGTTGCAATCGGAATATACGCTTGTACCCACAGTGTATGATTTTGTAAACATCAATACCATTGATGATGACCAACTACGAATGATGTTTGTGTGCTGCCACCCTTGTTTATCATCAGATGCACAAGTATCTTTAATATTAAAAACATTGTGTGGTTTTAGCGTAAACGAAATAGCCAAGGCATTTGTAACGAGTTATGATGCCATAGAAAAAAGACTGTATCGTGCAAGACAAAGTTTTAGAGAAAATAATGTGCAATTTGAATTGCCAGCTAATGAAGTGTTGGATGCTCGGCTAGATACAATATTGCTTGCTATTTATTTATTGTTTAATGAAGGGTATAATGCAACACAGCATGAGGATTTAATAAGAAGAGATTTTATAAATGAAGCCATACGTTTGTGTGAATTGATTTTGCGTAGTAAACTAGTAAAACATGCCAATAGCCATGCACTGCTTGCGTTAATTTGTTTTACTGCATGCAGAAATGATACAAGATTAGATATAAACGGAAATATTTTATTATTGAAAGACCAAGACAGAGCAAAGTGGACTAAGCCACTTATTGAAAAGGGTATTTATCATTTAGAGTCTTCCGCAAATGAAGAAACAATAAGCAAATACCATATTGAAGCAGGTATAGCATACGAGCATGTACGAGCTAGTACATATATGCATACCAATTGGAAGAATATTTTAACTTGCTATGATTTATTAGTTCAATACTATCCATCGGCAATTGCAGCGTTAAATAGGTCTATAGTAATTGCCGAATTATATGGAGCTACGGAAGGAATAAAAGCGATAGAAAATATTGATGGCATTGCAAGTTTAAAAAAATATTATTTACTGCCTGCCAGCTTGGGCGAAATGTACGTAAAATTACAGCAGAACGAAAAAGCCAAAGCATATTTTTTAGAGGCAATAGCACTTACCCAATCTGAAAAAGAAAAAGACCTACTCAAACATAAAGTAAGGGCTCTTTAAGAAACTCATTCATACTCCATAATTATTTCATAATTTCAAACTTCAAATAATTGTTTACCGTATAATACTTTCATGCGCTACGACTTTAATTTTTACAGCTCCATACTGCTTATATTTTTTGTACATGGTCTGGTATATTCAGTTTTATTGTTTAGAAAAGGAGTAACAAATGAAAATGTATCTGACAAATGGTTGGCAGTATTTTTATTGTTGTGTAGTTTTTATATTGCGCCTTGGATGCTTGGCTTTGCAGGCTGGTACGACCATCAACCATTGAGGGATATCATGTTCTATATACCCATGCAACTGCTGTTTTTTATGGGGCCTGTTATTTTCTTTTATGTACAGAGTTTATTAAATCCATCATTTCGATTTGGTAAAAATGAGTGGCTGCATTTATTGCCTGGTATATTGTATTTATTGTTTTCAGTAATAATGGTTGTTACTGATAAGCTGATATTAAAAAAGTATTATTTTCTAGCAAGTGGCCAAGATCCTGAATTTGATGCTTGGTACCAATACGCAGGCTTTGTATCTATGTTTTTGTATTTTTTAATTTTGATACGATATTATAATCTATACAAAAAATTAATGGTACAAGTGGTTAGCTATGCTGATATTGTTTTGTTTAAATGGGTGAAGAATTTTTTATACGCTTTTTTGGTAATGCTAATTATTAAGTTGCTGTTTTATGCAGGTTCATTTTTTCCATTTTTCCAAAAGATGCGATACTATGGGCCATGGTGGGAATATTTTTCTTTTGCTATTGTATTTTATTATATTGCTATTACCGGGCATGCAAATTCTATTGAAACAAAAGTGCCGTTTAAATTAAACTTGCTTACAAATAAGCCTATGCTTTTATTAAATACAAGTGTAGCTGCCAATACAAACAACAATGCGGTTATAGAAGATGCTGAGGTAATAGAAATTGTAAACGAGCAGGTAGAACGAAAAGAAGATGAAGGCTTGCTTGCAGAGTGGAAACCTAAAATACTTGCCATTTTGCAAAATGAAAAACTATATGAAGACCCTGAGCTATCGCTTACTCAAATGGCTAAGCAATTGAAAACAAACCCGAGTATTTTGTCTAAAACCATAAACCAGGGGTTTCAACTAAATTTTAATGATTTTATAAATAATTATCGAATACAAGCCGTAAAAGAAAAACTAAAAGCAGGAGAGCAAAAAACACAAACACTTTTGGGCATTGCCTACGATTGTGGGTTTAATAGTAAGGCTACATTTAATAGGGCATTTAAAAAAGTTACTGGAACGAGCCCGAAGGAGTGGATGGAAGTGATGGCTTAAAATTATAGTATAGATATGTAGATTTTTTGTGCTAAGAGGTCAAAAGAGAAAAAGAGAAAAGCACAAAAGAGAAAAGGAGAAAAAGAATATGAGTAATTTTCAAAAAATTTAATAATGAAATATACTGCATTAGAAGGTGAATTAATACAATTTAGAAAAACAACAATGATTCTAAAAACACCAAGTGGTGAAAATAATGCTGGTTACCTACAGCTGCTCATGACACATCCGCCGCATATAGGCCCAGGCTTGCACATACATCCAAGAGGACCTGAAACATTTTTAGTGGTAGCGGGCACTTATACTTTTACTTTGGGAGAAAAAATTATTGAAACAACCAAAGGAGATTTTGTTTTTATACCACAAAACACCCCGCATAAATACAAAGCTGGTGAAACTGGCGGACAATTATTAGTAACCACTCCCGAAGCGGTGGTAAATTATTTTAGAACCATTTCAGCCAAATTATTAAATGGAGAAGAAGTAACCAACGAATTTGAATACGAATGTGCTAAAGCAAATGGGCAAACATTTGTAGACAGTGAGGGAGGGTTTGGGCATAAGTGATTAACAAAATGACATTATAACGTTGCCTGTTATTTTATAAAACTTCTTTGCTAAATTTGAACTATGCAAACCATAACCTGCAAAAATTGTGAGCATCATTATAAAGGAAATTTTTGCCCAACATGTGGGCAAAAAGCATCTGAAGCCTATATTGGCTTGAAATATTTTTTGCACGATATTCCGCACTCTATATTTCATATTGACAAAGGGTTCTTTTATACCTTAGGGATTTTGATTTCTAATCCAGGGCAAGCATTAAAAAATTATTTGGCTGGTAAACGAGTTAAGTTTTTTAAGCCATTTGCATTTGTAGTATTAATGTCCACTATTTGCACCATTCTTATAAAAGGATTAAATCATTTAATTAATGTGCGTTATCAATCGTTTAATAATGGTAGAGTAATAAATTTTGGAAATGGTTTTTTTGTGAAATATGTAAGTGTGCTTATTTTTTTATTGATACCTGTACTAAGCCTTGTTACATGGTTGTGTTTTAAAAAAAGACAGTACAATTATTGGGAACATTTTTTAGTAAATACATTTTTGGCGGCATATTTAAATGTGTTTTTTTTATTAATAAGCATTTATCAACTTTTAAAGTATTATTTAACGAATAATTTCGATGTAAATTATACTTTTTTTATGTTTTTGTTTATGGCTTATTACGGCCATGCATTTGGTAGATTAATGAGTGATAGGGGTACTCTTTTTAAAAACATCATCATTATGGTTTTAATGAACTTTCTACTTGCCACTATTTATATGACAGCCTTTTCTCTCACAGGCATTATGAAACCTTGGTGGGGTAAA
>JAYSWO010000017.1:0-16339 GCA_043717975.1 Ferruginibacter sp.
TAAAGATTTCTGAGAATGGAAGTCAAACCGAAGTGTTTAAATTAAATGTAGTTAGATAGGTTTTCTCTTACGGAGGCTTGATTGACCCCCTTTTGTTTATATGCATTAATTTATTTAAAAAGAATAACTAATAAGTTTAACAGTTTTTTTAAAAATATAAGCGTCATTAAATTTCTCTATTATCAAGCACAGCTAAAAATATCGTAATTTTAATATAAGATTTAAAAAAGCTTATTTTGAAAATAGCATTTACCTTATTTTTTCTTTCGATATTTTTTGCAAACACCATAAGTGGTCAAAGATTAACGGGCACGTGGGAAGGGGATATAGATAAAGATGAGTTTTTGCAAGTGAATATCGTAGAGGTTGCAGGTGGAAAGCTTTGTGGCTATACTTGGGATTATAGATTTGCAAATAAAAATGATTATTGCAAAGCTTATTTTTCGGGTAGTTTTAAAAAAGAAAAAAGTGCTTGGTTTGTAAATGGCTATTCGTTTATGGAGAATAGCGGTGGGCACTCTTTAATGCAACTAACGTTTAGACTAGATTTTGAAAATGGGAAAACTGTTTTAAATGGTTACTGTAGAATTAAACCATCGTTTTTTTCAGGTGGGGGTGTTGCTTATGAAATCTCGTTAAAAAAAGTATCCAACCGCCCTGCAATGATGACACAAGAAATGGAGGATTGTGTAAAAGAAAATGAACCTCCCAAGAAGCCTATTACCAAGCCTCCAGTTTTTCCAAAAAAAGATGTTCCCCCAATAATAAAACCAACCCCTCCAATAAAAAAACCAACCCCTCCAAAGAAGAAAGATAGTGCTTTAAAACCGACTATTGTAAATCCGAAAGATACCAATATTAAAAAAGTTTCGCCACTTATTACAAAAGTTCCGCCCAAGGTAAATACTTTGCCCGCCCAAACAAATGGAAGGGTAAATAAAGAGATAAGTCGTATTGTTGTTACAGAAAGAAAAATAAAATTAGATGTGTATGATAATGGAACGATAGATGGAGATACGGTAAGCATTTTTTATAATGGCAGAATGATTATGAGCCATCGAAGGTTATCTAGCAAGCCGATAGAAATAGATGTAACACTCGATGAAAACACGACCCTACACAGCATTGTACTATTTGCAGAAAACCTTGGTAGCATTCCTCCAAACACAGCGCTTATTATTTTTACTACACCTACAGGAAAGCGTTATGAATTATTTTCTAGTGCTACCCTACAACAAAATGCAGAATTAATATTTGAATACAAACCCAAATAAAAAGCGACTATGAGAAAATCATAGCCGCTTTTAAAAAACATTTTTGTAAATTAACTTACTACTAATACACCTGTAGCAATAAACTCTATTTCGGTTTTTGGCTCTGTTATTTTTTCAATTTCTTCTTTACTTTTTCCAGCATCTTCAGCGTAGTGTTTTAACATTTCTACACTTGTTACCGTTTTCTTTGCTTCGCCTTGTAGCACCACATCTTTGCCTACAATATTTAATGGCATAAAAAATTTGTAGTCTTTAAAACGAATCATAATGCCATCACCTTCAGTTTGTGCAAGCTTCATCCAGCAGCCTTTCTTTTCGCATACTTCTGCTACTGTACCTTTTACTTTACCCTTATACTTTTCTGAGGTAATTAATTTTTCTTCAAGCACATTTACTTCTATAGCGCCTACTGCAGTTGTAGCAGCGCCATATTTTACGCCTTTTGTAGCCGCTTTTTTATTAGGTTGTGCCAATGCTGTTAGGCATAACAGACTTATAAAGCAAGTAAATAATAGTTTCATAATTGTATATTTTTATTATAAAATGTAAAAATAGGTATTTTTTACAAATTTGCTGATGTCGTACTAGCTCTATAAATTTAGTACAATTACATATGGCTACCTATATTTTTCATTTACCTTCACCATATGAAAACAATCGGATTTATAGGCGGTCTTACATGGTTATCATCGGTAGATTATTATACTTTGCTGAATAAATTGACCAATGAAAAAATTGGTGGTGCTAGCTCTAGCAAAATATTAATGTACTCTGTAAACTTTGAAGAAATAAAAACACTTACGGTAGCCAATGATTGGGATGGCTTAGCAACCATGCTGAGCGGCATTGCACAAACACTAGAAAAAGCAGGCGCTGAGTGTTTGCTCATTGGTGCCAATACCATGCACAACATTGCGGACAAAGTACAAGCCGCCATAAACATACCACTCATACATATTGTAGATGCTACTGCTAAAGAAATAACCAAACAGCAAATAAAAAAAGTAGCCTTGCTTGGAACAAAATACACCATGCAGTTGCCTTTTTTTAAAGACAAACTAGCTGCACAAAATATAGAAACAATCTTACCAAACGAAGCCGATATTGAATATATAAACGATTGCATTTACAACGAAATGAGCAAAGGTATTTTCTTACCTGAGCGTAAAGCAGGCTTTTTAAAAATTATACAAAGCTTGCAAGCACAAGGTGCAGCAGGTATCATTTTAGGCTGTACAGAAATACCTATACTTATAAAACAAGAAGATGTTACTGTGCCTGTTTTTGACACGACACTGTTGCATGTGAGGGCGGCGGTGGAGTTTGCTATTTGATTACCACAAAAAATTAAACATGAAAAGATATTTTATACAATTCTTGTTAGTTATTATAAATTTTTCTTGCCAATCACAATCAACAAAACAAGCTGTAAAAGATTGGCATCTGCTCGATTATAAACTAGATGGATACAGAGGCATAAGCTTAAACCAAGCCTATGGGTTATTAAAAAACAAGAAAAGTGAAACAGTTATTGTTGCTGTTATTGATAGTGGTATAGATACTTTACAAGAAGATTTAAAACCTGTTTTTTGGAAGAATCCAAAAGAAATCCCAAACAATAATGTTGATGATGATAAAAATGGACTAATAGATGATGTAATTGGTTGGAATTATTTAGGCGGAGCAAATAAAGAGAATCTAAGCGTAAGTGTTCCGGAATCGTATAGAACTTATCATAGATTTAAGGAAATGTTTGAGAATGTAAAAGAAAAGAATATTGCCAAAGAAAATATTTTTGTGTACAAAGAATGGAAGCGGTCTGAAAAGATGATACTCACTAATTATGAATTTGCCGTAAAAGAAATTGATGCTATATCAGAAAATTTAGTGATGCTTCAAAAAACAAATGGGTATTTAGCAAAGTATTTAAAAAAAAGTACATTTAAAAAAATAGATTTGCAAAATTTGCCTGCAAAGTCCACCGATAGTGCAATACAGAGTAAAAACATGTGGTTAAGTATTTTTGCTGAGAATGATTTTACAAATATTGAGTTTATAAAAGATTACGAAAGTTATAAAAAAGAGTTGCAGGAAAAAATAAGTTTTAAAACTATTGCCCCTATAGATTATAGAGGCAAACTCCTAAAAGATGACGGGTATAACATTGAAAATAAATATTATGGAAATAATAATTTGCAAACTTATAGTGGATACCATGGTACTAGTGTAAGCAGCATTATTGGTGCTATAAGAAATAATGGAAAAGGGATAGATGGTATTGCAGATAATGTAAGAATAATGATGATAAGAGCAGGGCTAGGGAAAGATGAATTTGATAAAGATGTTGCAATAGCTATAAGATACGCAGTTGATAATGGTGCAAAAGTTATTAATATTAGCCTTGGTAAACCTATCTCGCCTGATAAAAAATGGGTAGACGAGGCAGCAAAATATGCATTAAGTAAAGACGTAGTAATTGTACATGCTAGTGGAAATGATGCACAAAACAATGATGTGGATTTTAACTATCCTAATGGCTCTTGCTTAGATGAAACGAGGTTGCCTAATTTTTTAAATATTGGCGCTAGTGGCGATAAAAGCAATGGTGGATTGGTAGCACCCTTTTCAAATTATGGAAAAAAGATGGTTGATATTTTTGCGCCAGGTGTAGATATAAATTGTGCAATAACAAATAATGGAACTCAGCTATCAAGTGGCACAAGTATGGCAAGCCCAATTGCGGCGGGTATTGCCGCATTATTACGTTCATATTTTCCGAAATTAAATGCTTCACAAATAGTAGATATTATAAAAAAATCGGGAACAGAAATAAATGAAGAAGTTATATTGCCAGGCACAAAAGGTAAAAAAATTGCATTTAAAAAATTATCTGAAACGGGGAAAATTGTAAATGTATATGAGGCTGTAAAACTAGCCCTAACTTATTAGTTGGATTTTATATAGCAGTACAAATGAAAACATTTGATGAAAGAAAACAGAAAGTACTTGCTACTTGCAATATTGAGTATGCAAATAGAAAATTTAGCTGGTGGAAACAAAGGCAAAAAGTATATAAATCAACTCTTGAAGTTGCACTGAGTTTAAATGGATATACTCAAACTTCAACATCAATAGTAGTTAGAAAAAATTTTCGCATAGAATTATTGTGGTTTGTGGCTACTTTTATTTTTGGAGTATCTTTTGTATCACTTATTTTCCCAAGTGGGAGTTTATTCATCAAAATTTTCATGCCTGCCCTTTTTATTGGATTTCTTACATATCAGTTTGTAAGAATGATAGACAAGAAGCCAAAAATAATTCTTACTGATAACGATTTTTGGTTTTATAAAATGGAAAGTGCCGTTCTTTGGGAAAACTTAATAGTTTCTGCAATTAAAAAGGAGCAAAGAGGAAATAACACTTTTAACGTATTAATCATACATTATTATGATGCAACTACAGATAATTTTGCAAAAATTGAATTTGACTATTTTAATTTAGAAATGGAAATAGATGAAATTTGTTTTCATATAGAAAAATTTAAAGAAAAAAATATTCATAATGTACGAGAGTGAATTAAAAAAGAAAGAGCCAACCTATCGTCCACCTGTTAAAGCTTTTTCAATTTATGGATTGGTAGTTTGTGGAGCAATATTAGTAATTGTAGGTATTTATTTACAATTAAATAAGATATCAATTTTAGGGGAAGGTTATACAAGAGGTTCTTATGGTATAAATGGCCCTTCAATTATTGTTCTAGGGACATTGATTTTAGTTTTCCCTATCTATACTTTAATAAAGCAGCATAAAGAAAAGAAAAAGTTTGATAATAATATTTTTTAAAACATTATCTCTTAATTCTAATATTCCCAGGGTTTATGGTTTTCAAGTGGAAAATTGAGCGTTGAAAATTGATTATTGAACATTTTTATTTGCCATCTAAATAATCTTCAATAATCAAGTATAGCATTTCTCTAACTAAAAATCAATTTCCTACACCCTCCCATCCCTTATCTCCACCACCACATCAGGATCCAACAATGTTGTAATATCGCCCAAATTTTCTGTTTCGCCTTCAGCAATTTTTCTAAGTATGCGGCGCATAATTTTTCCGCTACGTGTTTTTGGTAAGCCACTTACAAATTGTATTTTATCGGGCTTGGCTATGGCGCCAATTATTTTTGCTACGGTAAGGCTTATATCTTGGCGACGTTGGTTTTCATCGCCGTGGTGCCCGTTGTAAATTACAAATGCATAAATGCCTTGCCCTTTTATGTCGTGCGGATAGCCCACCACGGCGCTCTCTACCACTCCCGTGTGCATATTTATGGCGTTCTCCACTTCGGCAGTACCTATGCGGTGGCCGCTAATATTTAACACATCGTCCACCCGTCCTGTTATTCTATAATTACCTTCCGCATCTTTCAATGCACCATCGCCTGTAAAATATAAATTAGGGTATGTAGCAAAATAATTTACTCGGCATCTTTCATGGTCGCCATACGTTGTACGAAGTATGCCCGGCCAAGGGGCTTTTATGCAGAGGTTGCCTTTAATAACGCCTTGCTCATCTTTTTCGGTAACCTCATTTCCTTTTTCATCTACAATAATGGGTTGCACACCAGGCATGGGAAGTGTTGCCCAACTTGGCTTTGCAGGAGTTATACCTGCAAGGTTTGTAATGAGGCATCCACCAGTTTCTGTCTGCCACCAAGTATCTATTATGGGGCATTTATTTTTTCCAATATTATCATCGTACCAATGCCATGCTTCTTCATTTATTGGTTCGCCAACAGTACCCAACGTTTTTAACGACGATAAATTTTTCCCCAACAAAGGCGCATCACCAAAACTCATCAAACTTCTCAATGCAGTAGGTGCAGTGTATAAAATATTTACTTGGTGCTTATCTATAATATCCCAAAAGCGCCCTGCATTAGGAAATGTAGGAATACCCTCAAACATAAGGCTAGTACCACCTGCAGCCAATGGGCCATACACAATATAACTGTGCCCCGTTATCCATCCAATATCTGCTGTGCAAAAATGTATATCGCCTTGCTTGTAATTAAGCATGTTTACAAAAGTGTACGTTGTCCAAATCATATAACCTGCACATGTGTGTACCACACCTTTTGGTTTGCCTGTACTACCACTTGTATATAAAATAAACAATGGGTCTTCGGCATCCATTTCTTCGGCAGGAAAGCTCACCACTCCATTTTTTTCTACTTGGTCTTCTGCAATATCCATTTCATCTTCCCACCACACATCTCTGCCTTTTATCATACTCACAGCAGTTCTTGTTCTTGTATAAACAATAACTTTTTTCACTGTTTTATTTCCTACAAGTGCATTGTCTATTACATCTTTTAAAGGAATAACTTTATCGCCTCTGTACGAGCCATCACAGGTAATAATAAATTCAGCATTGGCATCATCCAATCTATCTGCAATACTTTGTGCACTAAAGCCACCAAAAATTACAGAGTGTATAGCACCAATTCTTGCACAGCCAAGCACGGCATACGCAAGCTCGGGCACCATGCCCATGTATATGCACACACGGTCGCCTTTTTTTACGCCATTGTTTTTTAGCATTTGCGCCACCTGGCATACACGCTTGTGTAAGCGTGCGTAGGTAACAGTTCTAGGGCGTTCTTCCGGGTTGTTGGGCTCCCAAATGATAGCAGGTTTATCTGCCATGGTAGGCAAATGTCTATCAATACAATTTTCAGTAATGTTTAATTTTGCACCTGCAAACCATTCTATTTTTGGCTCGGTAAAATTCCAATCCAAAACCTTGTCCCACTTTTTTCTCCAATAAAAATTATCGGCCACATTGCCCCAAAAGGCATCAGGGTTTTCCGCAGCATGTTTATAATCTGCGTGGTATTGTTCTAAAGAATTTATTTGATAAGGGTAACTCATAATATTTTATTTTTTTGGCTTTCACCTTTAGATTTTTTTTTCAACACTTATCCGGGCTATCCGCTGCAATCTTTTTATTCGTTCCTCAATCCCGCATTTTTATTGCGGGACCACTTCTATCCCGCAGCTCGTCAAAAGTATATCTTTTATCATCTTTTATTGAAACGTAGATTAAAAATTTTATTTTATTTTTTTATCTATTGCATAATCTCTTCCGTTTCTTCCCCATTAGAGGGAGATAGAGGGGGCGTTTCTTTTGTTCTTTTTTCCTCAAAGTTGTCCAACTCTTTATTTACTTCCTCTAATAATTGTTGCTCACTTGGTAAATATAAATTGTATTGACTAGCAATAATATTTTTCTCATTTTCAGGCAAAGTAAATTTTACTACACCGTCATTTTTCATAGCACATAATAAAATACCAATCGTTGCATTTTCTGTTTCTAGTTTTTCTACACGGTCATAGTAGTTTACATACATCTGCAATTGCCCAATATCTTGATGCGTAAGTTTATCTGTTTTTATTTCTATAATCACAAAGCATCTTAGTAAGCGATTGTAAAAAACCAAGTCTACAAAAAAGTCATCTCCTTCTATATGTATTCTTTTTTGCCTTGCTACAAAAGAAAAACCATTTCCAAGCTCCAATAAAAAATCTTGCAGGTGGGTAATAATGGCTTGCTCTAAATCTTTTTCATAATAAGCATCTTCTCTTCTCAACCCCAAGAACTCTAAATTCATAGGGTCTTTTATAATTTCTTTTGCATCAGAAGGTAGTTTTTCATTTTTAGCAACTGCTAGCACAGATTCTTTATCATTGCTTAGCAAAAGCCTTTCGTATAAGCTGCTGTAAATTTGTCTTTCAAGTTGTCTTGATGTCCAATTATTTTTTACTGTTTCAGCTACATAAAAATCTCTTTTATCTTGATTATCAATACGAATGATTGTTCTGTATTGTGTCCAACTCAATTGTGAACGCACTGCGTTCACAATTGGAAAAGTTCGATAAAATTGTCTATACCAATTTAACTGACGGGAAGAATAGCCACTTCCATATTCAGGTTGTAATTGCTCAGATAGGTATTTTATTAAGTAAGTGCCATACTCTGCCCTATCTTTTCCTTGCTGTTCTTCTTCAAATATTCGTTTCCCAATATGCCAATACATAATGGTACGTTCATTATCTACTGCTCTTATTGCTTTATCTTTTGCAGTAGCAATAATATTTTTAATGTCAGGTATTATTGATTGATTAACGAGCATCACAATTTTTTTTAATACGCAAAAATTAAAAACGACTTAATTTTTAGTTCAATACAATTGTGTCCGCATTGCGGACACAATTGCGAATGCATTGCGTTCGCAATTACGAATACACTGTATCCACAATTTAAAAACCTCATTTTCAAAATAAAATCAAATCCTTTGCCACCAAATTAATATATTTATGCCAATTCTTTTAAACAAACAATTTATAAAAATATTTTCATGGCAGATGTTTCTACCAAAGGAATAGGCAAGGTAATCTTTTCTTCATCGCTAGGTACATTAATAGAGTGGTACGATTTTTACATTTTTGGTATGCTTGCCAAAACCATTGCTACACAATTTTTTCCTGAAGGAAATGAAACCGCAGCACTACTCAGTACGCTAGCTATTTTTGCCGCAGGGTTCTTAGTGCGCCCATTTGGTGCATTGGTGTTTGGCAGACTAGGGGACATGGTGGGTAGAAAATATACTTTCTTACTGACACTAGTATTAATGGGTGGCTCTACATTTTTAATAGGCTTGGTGCCTAGTTATAAAGTGATTGGTATGGCTGCACCATTACTCGTTTTATTATTACGATTAATACAAGGTCTTGCACTCGGTGGCGAGTACGGCGGCGCAGCTACCTACGTGGCCGAGCATGCACCCGCACACAGGAGAGGATATTTTACCGCATGGATACAAACCACAGCTACACTCGGTTTGTTTGTAGCACTCGGCGTAATTATGTTGGTAAAAAATAATATGAGCGATGCTGCCTTTACCGCAGAGTGGGGCGGTTGGCGTTATCCATTTTGGATGTCTATTTTGCTCGTGGGTGTATCTATTTACATTCGTTTAAAAATGAACGAATCGCCTTTGTATGCTGCATTAAAGCATGAAGGCAAAACATCTGTAAATCCATTAAAAGAAAGTTTTGGCAATAAGGCCAATTTTAAAATTGTATTGCTCGCCTTGTTTGGTGCGGTAATGGGGCAAGGGGTAATTTGGTACACGGGACAGTTTTATGCACAATCGTTTTTAGAAAATACATGCAAGCTTGAGTTTATGCAAAGCCGTGGTATTTTATTATGGGCTATTGCTTTTGCTACGCCATTCTTTTTATTTTTTGGGTGGCTGAGTGATAAGATTGGAAGAAAATGGATAATGTTGTTGGGTATGTTGTTGGGGGTGATTTTTTATAGACCGATTTTTAAAACGTTTTTGAATGATACGAATGCGAAGGAGTGGGTGAAGGACAATAACAAAATTACTAAGCTTTTAATCAAAAGACCTACAGTTAAAAGTGATACAACTTTAAGTGCCGAAAATGGTTTAAGTATAATTAATCATCAAGATTCTGAATGGGTTTATAATGGATGTAAGTTTAACATAAAAAAGAGCGATACATTAAAATTAATAAATGGAGGCTTTACCCTTTACCCACCTCTAAGTGCATTAGGAGAAACACAAATTGATTTTTCTAAAATGAAATTTGAATTTATTCATGATAAGAAACCTGTTTTTGCCAATATAATTTTAAGTACAAACACCAAATGGAAATTCATTTTCCTCGTATGGTCAATGATCATTTTTGTAACCATGGCCTACGGTCCAATAGCGGCATTTTTGGTAGAATTGTTTCCAACTAAAATAAGATACACTAGCATGAGTTTGCCTTATCATATTGGCAATGGTGTGTTTGGTGGGTTGGTGCCTTTTATAGCTACCTTATTATCGGCTACTTTTGCTACAGACCCCTTGGTGGGGCTTTGGTATCCGATTGGTGTAGCGGCTTTGTGTTTTGTAATTGGGGCTTTGTATTTGAGTAATAAAAAAGATGAAGCGGTATAAAAACTGAACCACAAAGATCACTAAGGGTTTTCACAAAGAGCACCAAATATCTTCGTGAACTTAGTGTTTAACTTCGTGTACTTTGTGGTTCAAAAAAATAAAAATTATGAATCAACTTAAAAAAATAATGGGCTTTATATGGATGCTCATCGCACCCGTAGTCATTTTCTTTTTAATAAGTGGCGCCGTACAAAATATTGGGCATGGTACAAAAGATATAAACAAACCCATTCCATGGATAATCATCATTACCATTTTTACACCCATTTGTATTGGCTTAATGATGTTTGGGTATTATGCAGTAAAAGGAGAATACGAGAGGGAATAGAAGTTAGACATAAGATTGTTAGATGTTAGATACAAGGTAAGGCTCTGCGAAATCTCTTTAACTCTTTTCTCTGCGGTGAATAACTCGTAACTTTGCCCCAATGTCAGCGCCAAAAAAGAAACTCAATATATCTGTTCTCAAAAGAGTATTTGCATTTGCAAAGCCCTACAAAAAGAAATTCTATTTATCTATTTTCTTATCCATATTTCTTGCGGTAATTGCGCCATTAAGACCACTGCTTATTCAACTTACCATTAACCATGGCATAAACGATAAAAGCTTTGGTAGTTTTATAAATGGGCCAGGTGGGTTTATTATTGAAATTACCATTATCCAAATTGCATTATTGCTTATAGAAACCACATGTCGTTTCTTTTTTACATTTACCACCGCATCACTTGGGCAAAGCGTGGTAAAGGATTTACGGAATACCACGTACAATAAAATTGTGCATCTCAATTTATCGCAGTTTGATAAAACACCCATTGGTACATTAACTACACGTACCATAAATGATATAGAATCTGTAAACGATATTTTTAGCGATGGGCTCATTCCAATCATTGCAGATATGCTATCCATCATTTCTATTTTAACCTATATGTTTTGGGCAAATTGGCAACTGACATTGGTGTGTTTAGCACCATTTCCACTACTTATATTGGCTACCTATTTTTTTAAAGAGAGTGTAAACAAATCTTTTATAAAAGTGCGCAATGCAGTGGCTTCGCTTAATGCATATGTACAAGAGCATATAACAGGCATGGGCATTGTGCAAGCATTTGCGGCAGAAGAAAGAGAGCAAGGTAAATTTACTACCATCAATAAAGAACATCGCAATGCAAACATAAAAAGCATTTTTGCTTATTCGGTTTTCTTTCCAGTGGTGGAGTTGGTTTCTGCGGTTTCTATTGGTTTGTTGGTTTGGTGGGGCGGAATGCAAGCAGGGTTTTCTGCTGATAAAGCTGCAAATGTCGGTGGTGTAATTACCTCTTTTATTTTGTGTTTAAATTTATTGTTTCGCCCACTGCGTGTAATAGCCGATAAATTTAATGTGCTGCAAATGGGTGTTATTGCTAGCGAAAGGGTTTTTACCATTTTAGATAATGAAGATGTAGCAGAAAGAAGAGGAACATTGTCACCAACGGATATGCAAGGCAATGTATCTTTTGAGCAAGTATGGTTTGCATACATAGAAGAAAGATATGTGTTGAAAAATATAAATTTTCAAATACAAGCAGGTGAAACCCTCGCCATTGTTGGGCATACGGGCAGTGGTAAAACATCTATCATTAGTTTAATAAACAGATTGTACCATGTACAAAAAGGCGCCATAAAAATAGATGGCGAAAATATTGAAGACTACGATTTAGATTATCTGCGTAGCAAAATTGGCATTGTATTGCAAGATGTATTTTTGTTTAGCGGTAGTGTAATGGATAATGTAACACTTCGAAATACTGATATAAAAAGAGCCGAAGTAATAGCAGCTGCAAAGCTAATAGGCCTACACGATTTTATTGAAAGATTGCCAGGCGGTTATGATTATAATGTAATGGAACGTGGCGCTACATTATCGCTTGGGCAGCGGCAATTGCTTTCTTTTGTACGAACATTGTTGTACAATCCATCTATACTTATTTTAGACGAAGCCACTTCTTCTGTAGATAGCGAAAGCGAAGCGCTCATACAACATGCCATTGATAAACTCATAGCAGGGCGCACTTCTATCGTAATTGCGCATAGGTTAAGCACCATTAGAAAAGCCAACAAAATTCTAGTATTAGATGCTGGCGAAGTAAAAGAAATGGGTACACATGCGGAGCTAATGGCTAAGCAAGGGCATTATTACCAATTGCACAAAATGCAATTTGAAAAGCAAGAAGAGGCTGTATAAACAAATTTATGTTTTCTTTTCTATAGCAAAAAAAGCAATATACAACGCCACTAAAAATGCCATTACCCCCGATAGTAAAAACGTAGCATTGCTTCCAAATTTATACCAAATAAAACCAGCCAAACTACTTGCTATCATGGTACATATACTTTGAAAAGCGGAGTACGTTCCTATGGCAGTTGCTGTATCTTCCTTTGCAGAAATATTACTTATCCATGCTTTTGAAATACCCTCGGTAGCAGCTGCATATACGCCGTACAAAAAGAAAATAATATAAAACTGATACGGTAATGTAGCATATGCCATGCTAGCATATACAATAGCAAAAATGAATAAACCTATAATAAACACTTTCTTAAGCCCAATTTTATCTGCCAATATCCCGAGTGGATAAGCAAATAACACGCATACAATATTGTAAAAAATATAAATTGAAATTACAGCACTATCTGACACTCCTGCTTCTTTTGCTTTTAGTAAAAGAAAAATATCAGAACTATTAAATAAGGTAAATGCCAATAAGCCCATTAGAAGTTTCCTGTACATCGCTGGGCTTTGTTTCCAATAGCCCAAAAAAGAAAAAAATGAAACCTTTATGTTGGTTTCTTTTGGTTGTACATTTTTATCTTTCATTAAAAGCGCACAACCCACAGCTAAAATACCTGGCACAAAAGCTATAAAAAAAAGTGTTTTATAATCTTCGGGATGGTATTGTAAATAAATTAAAGCAAAAAGTGGCCCCAGTACAGCACCTATTGTATCCATAGATCTATGAAAGCCAAAAACTTTTCCTTTTGTTTCTGGCGTAGCTTCATTAGAAAGCACAGCATCTCTTGCACCAGTGCGAATACCTTTTCCTATCCTATCAATGGTTCTTACAAAAAACACCCATAGCGGTGCTACAAAAAAAGCCATCAATGGTTTAGATAATGCACTCAAGGCATACCCCCATTGCACAAATGGCATCCGTTTTCCTGAACTGTCAGAGAGTTTGCCGAAATAGCCTTTGCTTAAGCCGGCTGTAGCTTCTACCACACCTTCTAAAATACCAATTAAAAAAACAGAAAACTCAATGCTTTTTAAATACAAAGGCATGATGGGATACAGCATTTCGCTTGCCATATCTGTAAACAAGCTTACGAATGAGAGTATCCAAACCGCTCGGGTAATTGATTTCATATAACTAAAGTAGTTTAATGGAGTGATTTATTAGTTATTTAAAACTGTAATTTTACTTTTAAGAAATAGTTAAGCAATGGAAAAGAATAATCAAACCAATAAAGAGACCTTAGATGCCTGGCACAAAGACCCAAACAATTGGAAATGGGGCATTTTTTACTATAACAAAAACGATAAGCGTATTTTTCCTCCAAAGCGTGTTGCAGCTTTTGGATGGACCGTTAATTTTGCAAACCCTTATTCAATAATAGTAATGCTAGGGATAATTTTTTTCATACTAGCTTTTGTTGCTATTATAAAGCGGTGGGATTAACGATTATTTACATCATGTTATAAGTCTAATTTGCTTATCACTTGCTTTATTATTCCAAATATCTGGTACCTAAATTTCAGTAAATTTGTACTATGCAAATTAAAAAAATAAATAGCGCAGAAGATGAATCAATTTCATTATCTATAAATGAACAATTTGTAAAGGCAGAAAAAGATTTATTACGAGAAGCACTCCTTAGAACCCATAAAGAGCGCTTTTTATTTGCTACCAAATTATATAAAATTCAAAAAACAATGGAAAAATTTTCAGTTGAACATAAACCATTTAATCTCAAAAAATAATATGTATGGATATTTTTGATGAGGAAATTCTAAGATTTTGGAAAGCACTTTTTGAGCACAAAGTAGAATATATAATGGTGGGAGGTTATGCTACTAATCTTCATGGGTTTCAACGTTACACAGGCGATATGGATATATGGATAAAAGATTCTATCGAAAACAGATTGAAAATGCGAAAAGCTTTTTCAGATGCAAATATGGGAGATTATGATACGCTTGAAGAAATGCAATTTGTACCTGGCTGGAGCGATTTTATGTTAAACAATGGATTGCGGTTAGATATAATAACAACAATGAAAGGGTTAGAGGGTTTTAGTTTTGATGAATGCACTACAATGGCTACTATTGCCACTATAGAAAATATAGAAATCCCATTTTTACACCTTAACCATTTAATTGCAAATAAAAAGGCTGTAAATAGACCCAAAGATCAGATTGATGTTATAGAACTTGAGAAAATAAAAAAAATTAGGGAGGATGAAAATATATAACCTTTAGCTTTTGCTTATTTTTTTAGTCATTACTATTTCTGTTTTTCCGCAACATTTCCCTCCTCCAAATTTCCTTTTTCCCCTTTCTGCCCTTATCTTTGCGGCAAAATTGAGGATGTATATGGTACAAAAGAGCATCAAATCTATATTGGTATTGGCTTTCAGCCTTTTTTTAACTGTTTTTAGCACAAGTAGCTTTGCGCAAGAACCTGCACATGAGGGTGGGCACGAGGCAAAAGAAGAAAAGCTAGACCCAGCCAAGATAATTATGGATCATATTAAGGATGCGCACGAGTTCCATTTCTTTACTGCGGGTTCATTTCACGCTACCATCCCACTTCCGGTAGTATTATATTCTCCTACAAAGGGGTTATCTGTTTTTTCTTCTAGCCGTTTTGGGCACGAGGGTGAGGAGGCATACAATGGGTATAAATTTAATGAAACCAAAGAAATTGTAGCAGAAGATGGTTCAGCAGTATATGATTTTTCGCTTACAAAAAATGTGGTACAAATGATTTTAGCACTAAGCTTATTGGTGTTTTTAATGATGAGCATTGCAAAAAAATATAAGAACGGAATAGGGGTTACATCTGCACCAAAAGGTTGGCAAAATGTAATGGAACCAGTTATTACTTTTGTAAGAGATGATGTGGCTAAACCAAACCTTGGTAAAAAATGGAACAAATACTTGCCATATTTATTAACCGTTTTCTTCTTTATACTAATCAACAATATTTTTGGATTAATACCTGGCTCGGCAAACGTAACGGGTAACACCGCTTTTACGGCAGTATTGGGTATTATATCTTTGGTAGTTATACTGTTTAGTACCAATACACATTTTTGGGCACATATCTTCTGGCCTCCGGGTGTGCCATTGTTGGTAAAAATTATTCTAATACCTGTGGAAGTGGCTGGTGTATTTATTATTAAGCCCGCTGCATTAATTATTCGTTTGTTTGCTAACATGGTAGCTGGTCATATTATTATTTTAAGTTTTGTATCGTTAATATTTATTTTTGGTGCTATGAACAAAGGTGCAGGTTGGGGCTTTTCTCCAGTATCTGTTTTGTTTACCGTATTCATTTATTTTATTGAGATATTGGTGGCATTTATACAGGCGTTTATTTTTACAAATTTAACGGCAGTATTTATTGGGCAAGCTTTTGAAGGTGGGCACGATGATGTAGATGGGCATGCGGATGCAGTTATAATATAGTATTGAGTACTTAGTATTAAGTATTTAGACAAAGCATGTGGTTTTATCTAAATACCAGTATCTCAATACTAAGTACTACTTACTGAATACTAATTCTTTTTTTCACATATAAAAACACAAGTATCATGAATTTAATGACAACTTTGTTAGAAGTACAAATCGGTTTCTCTCACATGGGTGGAGCTATTGGTGCAGGTCTTGCGGCAATCGGTGCTGGTATTGGTATCGGTCAAATTGGTAAAGGTGCAGTAGAAGCTATTGCTCGCCAACCAGAAGCGTCTAACGACATTCGTGCAAATATGAT
>JAYSWO010000161.1:0-5057 GCA_043717975.1 Ferruginibacter sp.
TTGTAGTTTATTTGTTGTATAGTTCCCCCAAACCGTTACACTGTGAAAATTTATTTTGCAACAAAGATTTATTGATAAAATCAATCAGCCAATTGCTTCTATCGGTATTTCAAAAAATAATTCATAAAATGAAAAGATTAATCTTGCCCGCACAGATTTTTAAATTCGTTCTTTTTTTGTTTTTTTTATGTTGGTCTCAAATAAGTTTTAGCCAAACTGAGTTAGATCCTGATATGCCTAGCTTTAGTAATATCGGTATATCAAAAGAGGAATTTATGATGCGGCGTGCAGAAGCAATTGCGGCAAAACGTGGGATAGAAGAGGGCAAACCGTTTAACCCAATGGACAGAATTAATGCCATTAAGTTAATGGAAAAACAAATTGAAAAATTGAGTGCTAACCAAAATACAGCAACTAATTCACTCCTAGGTGCATGGACGGAAATAGGTCCTAACCCAATACCGAATGGTCAGGTAGTGAGTGGTTCTCAACTTCCTGTATCAGGCAGAACAATTTCTATTGCTGTACATCCAACTAATCCTGACATCGTTTATGTAGGTACTGCACAGGGTGGGCTTTATCGAACAACTGATGGTGGAACTACTTGGACTCCTATGCTCGATAATGCACTTAGTTTAGCCATTGGAGCAGTAGCCATTTCGCCATCTCAGCCCGAAACAGTTTATGTAGGAACAGGAGAACATAATTTTTCGTCAGACAGTTATTTTGGTACTGGTCTTTATCGTATAGATAATGCAAGTAGCGCTACCCCTATCATTAGTGCTCCCATTGGTAGTACACAGTTTAATGGAAGAGCCATTAGTAAAATTATTGTTCATCCCACAAACCCTGCTATCATTTTTGTTGCTTCCACTTCTGGTATTGGGGGTATTCTTAGTACAGCACCAAGCCTGCTTCCCAATCGTGGAATTTACCGTTCTACGGATGCAACTTCCGCTGCGCCTACATTTACGCAAGTTGGTGTTTTAGCTTCTCCAAATAATAATTTAAACGTAAGAGATATAGCTATTGACCCCAACGATCCCAATATTATGATTGCTAGTTTAGTAATTAATACAGCTGGCGGTATTATGCGCACTACAAATGCACTTGCAGCTACACCCACATGGACACAAGCTTTTCCATTCACAACGGGAACAAGTACAAATAATTTAACGGGAGAATTTGCCGCCATTCATCCTGCAGGCGATGTCAATGCAACTTTTTACGCCGCAGTAGGAAATACCACAACAGGCTCGGGTACAGGAAGAATATTAAAATCTACCGATGGTGGTGCAACATTTACGCAGGTAAACTCCGTTACGTTTTGCAGCCCTCAATGTTTTTATAATATTGCCATAGCGGTAGATCCAACAAACGTGAACAACGTTTACATAGGAGGAACAGGTAGCGTTACTTTTTCAAGATCTACAAATGGCGGAACAAATTTTAGTGCAAGTCAGGCCAACCTTCATACCGATTCTCATGTAATTGAAGTAGCACCCTCTTTACCAACTACCATTTATTTTGGTTCAGATGGTGGTATTTACAAATCAACCAATAGCGGCACTACTTGGGTATCGTTAAATAACACAACATTTAGAGCAACACAATTTATGGGCATAGCGGTGCACCCTACAGATGCTAGTTTTACAATAGGTGGCACACAAGATAACGGTACAAATTACAGAAGGCCAGATGGAACATGGACAAGGGCAGATTTTGGGGATGGCGGTTATACAGTAATTGATCAAAGTGCTGTAAATACAACTACGGTAAATATGTATCATACTTATTTTAATGGGAGTTCCCTAACAGGATATGCATACGTTGGCACAACAGCCGGTGCTACAGAAGGCAATTGGAGTTTTCGTGGCTGCCAGGGGGCTGTAACCAATGGTATTACATGCACAGGTACTATCAATTTTTATGCACCATTGGAACGTGGGCCAGGTACTCCAAACAGCATTTATTATGGTGCCGATAGGCTTTATCGCTCTGACAATTTGGGTGTAAACCATGCAACAGTAAGTCAAACATTTACATCTGCCATTAGTGCTATTGGTATTTCTCCACAAAATGATAATGTTCGTATTATTGGTAGAAATGATGGTGGTATTTTTGGAACCACAACAGGAGCCACTACATTAATTGATTTAGACCCTACAAATACAGTTCCGAATAATGGTATTGCAAGAACGGTTATAGACCCAACAAATGTAAATAAAGCCTACGTTACAATCTCTGCATTTAATGTGGTGAATGTTTGGAAAACAAGTAATCTAAATGCAACACCTCCTACATGGACTTCTGCTGTAGGAGCGGGTGGAACTGCTCTGCCACGGGTTCCTATAAACGCATTTTTAGTTGACCCAGCAAATGCTAATATATTGTATGCAGGAACTGATATTGGAATGTATGTTTCTATTGATGAAGGTGTGAGTTGGAATCCTGCTGGTACTGGTTTACCAAGAGTTGCTGTTTTTGGAATAGCCAAAGCATCCAATGGTACAATAAGAATTGCCACCCATGGACGTGGTATGTGGGAAAATGCTGCTATCGTACTTCCTGTGAAATGGATATCTGTTACGGGTAATACTAATAGCCAAAAACAAGCGATAATAAATTGGAAAGTACAGGAAGATAATGTTGCAAAATATGAAATAGAAAAAAGCACTAACGGGAATCTATTTGAAAAAATTGGAACCATAAGCTGCAAAGGAGATGGTGAAAACGATTACAGTTTTACCGAAACAAAATTATTAACAGGTACAGCTTTTTATCGCATAAAGCAGATTGATAAAGATGGAAGAGCATCTTATTCTATTTATGTTAAACTCATTGCTAATCGCTCTTCTATCATTAATATTTTCCCTGATCCTTTTAAAGACAATATTACCATTACGATCGGAAGTGATTTGCTCAATACAAATGTAATACTTACAGATATTAATGGTAAGCAATTGCAAACATTTACTTTAAAGCAACAGTCAATGTCACTCAACATGTCTGCTTATGCCAGCGGCATTTATATTTTAAAATTTAAAAATGGGGATGCTGTAAAAATTATAAAACAGTAATAAAATATTTTCTCTTTTGATATAAACTGCTTCCACTTACGGAAATGAGGCGCATGTAATGTGTGTGAGCAATCTACCGCATGAGGTGGCACAAGTTGTTGTACGGTATATTATAACAGAGGTTTATCCACACCACAGATACCCTTCCTCTTTTGAGTTGGTTCACAAAACATACGTTAGGCTCATCCTCGCATTTGTGAGTGCATAAGCTTGGACGAGCGAGGTAACAATGCATTAATGCTAATGATTGTAAAAATAAAATTATCTCTCTCTAAATTTCTTATGCAATAGAATTCGAATGCGGCAAATTCCACACAAAAAACCCACGCATAAAACGTGGGCATTATTAATTATTCATTAAAAATTATTAACTACTCTCCTATTTCCACCAACTCAATATCAAACACCAACTCTTTTCCTGCTAAAAAATGATTGGCATCTAAAATAATAATATCTTCTCTCAATTCTATTACAACTACCGGAAAAGGCTGCCCTTGCTCATTGCTAAGCGTTAGTTGCTGACCAATTTCCAATTTCATATCTGCGGGTACATGCTCTTTTGGAAATTCGATTATAGCGCTCTCATCCGTTTCGCCATAACCATCTTTTGCGGCAATGTTTACTGTTTTTTTATCGCCTACTTTCATACCTGGCATGGCTGCATCAAAACCTGCAATCATCATACCTGCACCTACCGTAAACTCTAATGGTTCACGCCCTACCGAAGAATCGAATTGCTCACCGTTTGTAAGCTTACCAGTGTAATGTACTTTTACAGTATCACCGCTTTTAACCTCTGCCATAAATTAATTGTTTAATTGTTGTTATGATAAATTGTTATTCAATTTTAGAAGTTAAGATTATCGTCAAACTAGTGTTGAGTCTAATGTCTTATGCCTAAAATCTGATTTAGAGTGCAAGATAATTAATAAGAAGATGCGTTCATTTAAAAATATTATGCAACTTTGAGGCTATTATGAAAAAAGTCATTTTATCTACATTTTTAGTGCTATTATTCTCCATAAGCAGTTTTAGCCAATCTGGCAAAGTAATTACTGGTGCAGAACGTTTGGAAGTGTATCTCCCCATGCTGAAAGGCAAATCTGTTGCGGTTTTTGCCAACCAAACTAGTGTGGTGGGCATTACGCACTTAGTAGACACTTTGGTAAAAAGTGGCATAAAAGTGGTAAAAATCTTTGGCCCAGAGCATGGTTTTAGAGGCATGGCAGATGCTGGCGAACATGTAAAAGATGGTATAGACAAAAAATCGGGCTTGCCAGTAATCAGTTTATACGGCAACCACAAAAAACCAACTAAGGAAGATTTACAAGGCGTAGATGTGGTGGTTTTCGATATCCAAGATGTGGGTGTGCGGTTTTATACATTCATATCATCGTTAGAATATGTGCTAGAAGCATGTTTAGAAAACCACAAACCATTATTGGTTTTAGACAGACCAAACCCCAATGGCTTTTATGTGGATGGACCAGTGTTGGATAAAAAATTTAAAAGTTTTATAGGCATGCAGCCCATACCCATTGTGTATGGCATGACCATGGGCGAATACACACTCATGCTTGCGGGAGAAAAATGGTTGTCGGAAAAAGCAAATAAAATAAATACTTATAATACAACTACAAAACCTACAGCAGATACGCCTTTTCATGTACAAGTTATCAAATGCAAAAATTACGACCACAATACAAAATACATTTTACCCATCAATCCATCGCCTAATTTGAGGGAAATGCAATCCATTTATCTCTACCCAAGCACTTGCTTTTTTGAAGGCACGGTGCTAAGCGAAGGTAGAGGAACAGATAAACCATTTCAAATATTTGGCCACCCAAGTTTGCCTAAAAATTTATTTGCTTTTACACCAATGCCAAACGAAGGTGCAAAGAGCAGCAAGTGTTTTAACCAATTGTGTTACGGGTGGAACTTATCTGGCACAAAAGAAGCTGTATTAAAAAATTT
>JAYSWO010000162.1:0-5056 GCA_043717975.1 Ferruginibacter sp.
TTTTTCTCTTTGCCCGAAAGGGTAATCAGCATTTTTTGTTTTTGGGTTATTATTAACCAAAAAAGAGAAGATTATAATTACTCAAAATTACTTGCTCTAAAAAAAGCTCGTGGTAAATAACACTTTGCAGCTTGCAGCCGTTCGTGCCCTAAGGAAGATTTTATGCATAAATAATTTAAGCCTGAAAGGCTGGTATTAATATAGAACCCAATCAATTTATGAAGCCAAAATCCCGAAGGGATGGCATTATTAATAATATCACCCCTTCGGGGTTTATGGAAAATATTTGTATTTTCTATAGTAATGGCATCCCTTCGGGATTTTTTTCAACAGCCAGTTTCTGAATGTTTCTGTAATCCTAATTATGGTTTAATCAAAATAAATAAAGATTAAATAATAAATGCAGGTCCAATAAAAAATATGGAGCTCGCTTTGGGCTACAATAATCGATAAAAGATGACCATAGATATACTGTTGAACGGAGCGTCGCCAATGAAGATTAATCACGGTTCTTCAGCTCGTAACCAAAGAAAAAACATCAAATAAGAAATGGAAGTAATATTTACCATTTCCCTAACCAAATCCATCACTATGTGTAAACTAATTATCCATTATTTCCCTACCTTGCAGCCCTAAAAATGGTATAATGGATTTTTTAAAAACATTAAATATTTCGCCCTCCAACAAAGGCGTTTCTACTGGTTTAAATTGGGTAAAATCTAAAGGCGAAAAAATAACCTCGTACTCGCCAGTAGATGGCAAAGAAATTGGAAGCGTGGTGGGTGCAGATAGATTTGCATACGATACGGTATTGGAAAAAGCACAGGAAGCCTTTGCTGAATGGCGCTTGTGGCCTGCACCTAAGCGTGGCGAAGTGGTAAGACAAGTGGGTAACGAACTCAGAAAATACAAACAAGAATTGGGTACTCTCGTAAGCTACGAAATGGGCAAGAGCCTGCAAGAAGGCCTTGGCGAAGTGCAAGAAATGATAGATATCTGCGATTTTGCAGTAGGGCTTTCACGCCAATTGCATGGTTTAACGATGCACAGCGAAAGACCAGGGCATAGAATGTATGAGCAATATCATCCACTTGGGATTGTGGGCATCATTTCTGCATTTAATTTTCCGGTAGCAGTATGGAGCTGGAACAGTATGCTGGCGTGGGTTTGTGGAGATGTGGCTATATGGAAGCCAAGTGAAAAAACGCCATTGTGTGGCATAGCTTGTCAAAATATAATACAATCGGTTTTCAAAAAAAATAATGTACCTGAGGGTGTATGCGGGCTTATAAGCGGTGGCAGAAATGTGGGTGAATGGATGAGCGAAGATACTCGTATAGCGCTGGTGAGTGCTACGGGTAGTACACGTATGGGTAAGGCGGTAGCGGCTACAGTAGGCCAAAGACTTGGCAGAAGTTTGCTCGAACTTGGTGGCAACAATGCCATTATTGTTTCGAAAGATGCAGATATAAATATCGCCATTACGGCTGCAGTATTTGGAGCTGTAGGAACGGCAGGCCAACGTTGTACGAGCACTCGCAGACTAATTATTCATGAAAAAATATACAATAAGTTTAGAGATACTTTGGTAAATGCTTATGCACAATTAAAAATTGGTAACCCACTAAATGAAAAAAATCATGTGGGACCCATTATTGATAAAGATGCGGTGAACAATTATTTGCAAGCCATAGAAAAATGTAAAGAAGAAGGTGGTAATTTTATTGTGGAAGGCGGTGTGCTGAAAGGAAAAAATTATGAAAGCGGTTATTATGTAAAACCATGTGTGGCGGAAGCTAAAAACAGTTATGCCATTGTGCAGCATGAAACTTTTGCACCCATACTGTATATCATGAAATACAAAACAATGGAAGAAGCCATTGCATTGCAAAACGGGGTACCACAAGGGCTTTCATCGTCTGTTATTACCAATAATTTACGTGAGGCAGAATTATTTTTATCTACTGCAGGAAGTGATTGTGGTATTGCAAATGTAAACATTGGTACATCTGGCGCAGAAATAGGTGGCGCATTTGGCGGCGAGAAAGAAACTGGTGGTGGTAGAGAAAGTGGTAGCGACGCTTGGAAAGTGTATATGCGGAGACAAACGAATACCATTAACTATTCTGATAAATTGCCGTTGGCACAGGGTATAAAGTTTGATTTGTAAAACAGCCTCCCCAAACCCCTCCGAAGGAGGGCTTAAGACGCTGACAATTTCAAATTTATTTGCAACATCTAGCATTGGCTTTTCAATTTTAATAAAATAAAAATAAAATACAAATATAATTTATGAATAAAATCACAACAATTGCATTGGCATCTATGGTATTTTGCTTATCAGCATTTGCACAAAAAGGAGAAGTGCCTAAAAATTGGCATCAGTTAGATCCTGCAACCACAGGCTACAATGGCATTAGCTTACAAAAAGCATATGACCTTATAAAAACTAAAAAATTAAAAAGCAACCGTGTGCTTGTAGCTGTTATTGATAGTGGTATTGATACCCTGCACGAAGATTTAAAACCAATACTTTGGAGAAACCCTAAAGAAATACCGGGCAATGGAATTGATGACGATAAAAATGGATACGTTGACGATATTAATGGCTGGAATTTTCTTGGTGGAAAAGACGGCCGAAATGTAAAAGAAGATAGCTACGAAGCGGCAAGAGTATATCATAATTTAAAAGGAAAGTGGGAAGGCAAAACAGCTGCTGATGCCATTACTAAAACAGACAAAATAGAATTTGCAAATTATACTCGTGCAAAAGAAAAAACAGTGAGTGATGTAGATCCTAAGCAAATAAAGCAAATAGAATTTATGTTTGCTAAGATTACAGTTGGAGATTCAATTATTCGTAAAGAATTGGGCAAAGAGGAATACAATACTACAGATATGGAAGCTTATAAACCAACGGATGCTGATGCTAAAATGGCAAAGGGAATTTTGGTAAATATTTCCAAAGCTAACAATACAACAGATATTACCAACAAACAGTTGATAGAAGAATTAAAGGGCGAATTGAGAAAAGGGGATGCCGCAAAAGAAGCACCGAGAGCTTATAGAAAAGAAATTGTAGGCGATGATGAATTAAACCTTAATGATCGTAATTATGGCAATAATGATGTAATGGCAAATACGCCTTTTCATGGTACACATTGTGCAGGCATTATTGCTCAAGTAAGAGGCAATGGCAAGGGTGGAGATGGTATAGCGGATAATGTGCGAATAATGGCACTTCGTGCAGTACCAGATGGCGATGAGCATGATAAAGATATTGCAAACGCTATTCGCTATGCAGTTGATAATGGTGCACAAATTATTAGCATGAGTTTTGGTAAAGATTTTTCTCCAGAAAAACAATGGGTGGATGATGCTTACCGTTATGCAGCAACCAAAAATGTTTTATTGGTACATGCTGCTGGTAATGATTCTAAAAATGTGGACACTACTTATAATTTCCCAAATCCATTTTATATAGATGGAAGTGGTAGAGCAAACAACGTTATAACCGTAGGTGCCAGTGGCGATAAAAAGAATGGTGGGCTTACGGCTTCGTTTAGCAATTATGGTATAAAAGAAGTAGATGTATTTGCACCAGGTGTAAACATAAATTCTACCATACCAGGTGGTGACACCTATGGCAATGCAAGTGGTACATCTATGGCATGCCCTGTGGTAGCAGGTATTGCTGCATTGTTATTATCCCATTATCCAAATCTTACAGCTTTACAATTAAAAGAAGCTATAGAAAAATCGGCTGTAGTATCTAAAGAAAAAGTAAACAATCCTGAGACAAAAGAAAAAGTTTTGTTGAGTACTTTATCTAAAACAGGTGGTTTTGTAAATGCATACGAAGCAGTAAAATATGCTGGCAATATGCAAGTGGGCAAAACACAAAAACCAATTGTTATTCCACCAACAAAAATTAAGAACGTAAAGAAAGGGTAAGTTGGTTAATTGGTTGAATAGCTGATTAACAACTTTTATAATATTTGAAACCGCTTTGCTAATTACAAAGCGGTTTTTTAGTTCGATACATTTAAAGCTGTCGCCAGAGGTGTCACTTCTAATTTAACAAAGCGACAATTCTATATGCCCCCTTTCATTTTCATTTTATTTCATAATGAAAATGTACTTTTACAAAAATTAAAACCATGAGCCAACCAACTACCAACAACAGTTATTTTGAGAGATATACTTCTCTCGTAAAAGAAGAAAATCTCAATGATGCCTTTAAAAGTCAAGAAGTAATACTACAGGCTTTTTATGATAAAGTATCCGAAGAAAAATCTATGTATGCTTATGCAGAAGGTAAATGGACATTGAAAGAAATGCTACAGCACATGATAGATACAGAAAGGATTTTTAGTTATCGTGCATTGGCTATTGCCAGAAAAGAAACCGCTACCCTACCAGGCTTTGACGAAGATGCTTATGCAAATAATTCTGATGCAAATAGAAGAACTTGGGCATCTTTGGTAGGAGAAATGAAAGATGTAAGAAAAGCTACGCAACATTTATTTGCTTCCTTTACGGAAACAATGTTGAACAATATTGGTAAGTTTAGTAGTGCAGAGGGCTCTCCAAGCACGCTTGGTTTTATATGTGTTGGACATGTGTATCACCATATAAAAATTGCAGAAGAGCGTTATTTCTAATCAACGTAAAATTATAATATATGAATAAGTATAATTTACCAGTTGGCTATTCTTTATTAAAAACATTATTTAAATCAAAAGCATTTCTAGATAATCCAGTAAAATTTATTGCTAGCTCAATGGATAAATTTTCTGACACATATAGTGCTACTCTTGGGATTAATAGAAAACTTATTGTTACACAAAATCCAGATTTTATACATTATGTTTTAAAGGAAAACCATACAAATTATAAAAAATCTGAACTCTCTACAACAAAAGCCGTTGAACTATTTGGAAATGGACTATTGTTTTCAAATGGCGAGTATTGGCTTAAGCAAAGAAGGCTTATTCAACCCGCATTTCATAAAGAAAAACTAAAAGGATTATACGATATTGTTATTAAAAGTATT
>JAYSWO010000163.1:0-5044 GCA_043717975.1 Ferruginibacter sp.
TTTTGATGGAGCTGGAGGCGTGTTGGCACATGCATATTATCCTCCCCCAAACAATGGTGATCTTGCAGGCGATGCGCATTTTGATGAAGCAGAAACTTGGTCTGTAAATTTACCAGCTACTGGCATTGATTTAGTAACTGTAGCAGCACATGAGTTTGGGCATTCATTAGGATTAGCCCATTCAACTGTAGCTGGTGCATTAATGTATCCATATTATGGTGGGCCACATAGAAATTTAGAAGCTGATGATATTGCTGGAATAAGAGCAATATATGGTTCAGGAACAAGATGGTCTGGCTGGGAATCTCTTGGCGGTGTACTTACGTCTGGTCCAGGTGTTTGTTCGTGGGCGGCTGGCAGGCTCGATGTTTTTGTAAGAGGTACAGATAATGCTTTGTGGCATAAATGGTTTAGCGGTGGCTGGTCTGGTTGGGAATCTCTAGGGGGTGTTATAACTTCCGACCCGGCAGCAGTATCATGGAGTAATGGAAGAATTGATGTTTTTGCAAGAGGAACTGATAATGCTTTGTGGCATAAATGGTTTCAAGGCGGTTGGTCTCATTGGGAGTCGCTTGGTGGTGTGCTTACTTCAGGTCCTGCAGTATGCTCATGGGCCAATGGCAGATTAGATGTTTTTGTAAGAGGCACAGACAATGCTTTATGGCATAAATGGTTTCAAGGTGGTTGGTCTCATTGGGAGTCGCTTGGAGGTGTGTTAACTTCTGACCCAGCAGCAGTATCATGGTCTAATGGAAGAATAGATGTTTTTGTGAGAGGTACAGATAATGCTTTGCACCATAAGTGGTATCAAGGTGGTTGGTCTCATTGGGAGTCGCTAGGCGGTGTTTTAAGTTCCGCTCCAGGTGTAAGCTCATGGGCTTCTGGCAGATTAGATGTTTTTGTTAGAGGTACTGATAATGCTTTGTATCATAAATGGTTTAACGGAGGCTGGTCTGGCTGGGAATCATTGGGCGGCGTACTATCTTCTAGTCCAGATGCAGAATCGTGGGGTAATGGAAGAATAGATGTATTTGTAAGAGGTACTAATAATGCTTTGTGGCATAAATGGTATCCGACTTCATAAATGGGTTTTGTTTATTTTTTGAATTGACAAAAACCAAGGGTAATTAGCCCTTGGTTTTTTACTAACTTTACTTGTAAGGCAATTTTAAACTATTGATTGGTGAAATTTTATTTTTAAACAATCAAATTTATCAGCTATTATTCGAATATATAATAAAAAGATCATGACTAAAAAATCAGATGAAAATCTTTCGCAGCTTAAAGAAGATGTGCTTAACGCAGTATTAAATGATCAACCTTTTCAGGAAAAAAGTAAAAGGTTGAGTTTTGCAGATTTGCCTTTTGTTTTATCACAACCAGTTGTTTATTTAGTTGATAAAGATGTTAAGAATAGCATCAATATAGAAAAATTAAATAAGCGTGTACAGATTGTAACAGAAGAATTTTTGAAACAAAATCCTGAAAAAAGTGGAAAAACTATTTATTTTCAATTTGAAATAACGAAAGAGGATGTAAATAATATTTTACTCAAATTGAATGCAAAAATTTATTCATCTTCTAGTGAGCGAAAAAATATTTTAAGTAGTTTGGAAATAAAATTTGAAAAATTTGGAGAAGGGTGGAAAATGATTGATGATCCAACTTTTTTATCTGCTTAGATGATTTCAAATAAAATATAGTGTTTTCTTAATGTTAAGAAATACCAATATATTTATGCCAAATATTGGTTGTAGATATTATTGGCATTTAAGAGTGTGCTATATTTAAGCTTTTTTTTTCTGATACTCCACCGCCTTACTCAAAAACCTAGATATCCCAGTCATCGTTTTTATATCTTCTACCACCAATATGCCATTTTTGCCTACTTGTTTTAGTTTAGCTTTGTTTGTACCTACTTGCAAAAATTGTAATACTTTATTAAACGTTTCGCTTTGAAAATAAGGAGAGTCGGGGTTAGAAACAAAGAAACATTTGAGCACTTCGTTTTTTAAGAACATACGCTCAAAGCCAAGCTCTACAGCCATTTTGCGGCAGCGCACAGTTGTAAATAAATCTTCTACCTGATCTGGTATTGGTCCAAAACGATCTAGCATTTCTGCATGAAAAGCTACTAAATCTTCTTCCGTATCACAATTATCTAAACGGCTATACAGCGATAACCTTTCTGTAATACTTTCCACATAACTATCCGGAATAAGAATTTCTAAATCGGTATCGATAGAGCAATCTTTTACAAAATCATCTTGCTGTTGTATTTCATCTTTAAATAAATCTCTAAACTCATTTTGCTTTAATTCTTTTACAGCTTCGTCTAGTATTTTTTGATACATTTCAAAGCCTATTTCTGCAATAAAGCCACTTTGCTCACCACCAAGCATATTGCCTGCACCACGTATATCAAGGTCACGCATGGCAATTTGAAAACCGCTGCCAAGATCGCTGTATTGTTCAAGCGTGCTCAATCTTTTTCTGCTATCCGTTGGTAATGTACTCATGGGTGGAGCAAGTAAATAACAAAATGCTTTTTTATTGCTACGCCCTACTCTTCCTCGCAACTGATGTAAATCACTCAAACCAAATTGATGTGCATTGTTTACGATAATCGTATTTACGTTTGGAATATCTACTCCACTTTCTACAATATTTGTACACACGAGCACATCATATTTTTTATCCATGAAATCTAGTATCGTATCTTCCAATTGATCTCCATCCATCTGCCCATGCGCATAGGCAATGCTCACATCTGGGCAAAGGCCTTGTATCAACCCCTTCATATTTGCCAAGTCTTTTACACGGTTGTGTATGAAAAAAATCTGCCCACCTCTTTCTACTTCGTAATAAATAATATCTCGTATGGTATCTTCATTAAACACGGCTACTTCAGTTTGTATAGGCTGTCTGTTTGGGGGTGGTGTGTTTATAATACTCAAATCTCTTGCACCCATTAGGCTAAACTGTAACGTACGTGGAATAGGCGTTGCCGTAAGCGTAAGCGAATCTACTGTTGTTCTTAAAGTTTTTAATTTTTCTTTTGCAGCTACGCCAAACTTTTGCTCCTCATCAATAATCATGATGCCCATGTTTTTAAATTGAACATCTTTTCCAAGCAAACCATGGGTGCCAATTATAATGTCAATTTTTCCTTCTTTTAATTTTGCAAGTGTATCTTTTTTCTCTTTGGCGGTTTTAAAACGATTAATAAAATCGACTGTTACAGGAAATTCTTTTAGTCTTTCACTGATTGTTTTGTAATGTTGATAAGCCAAGATGGTTGTTGGTACTAGTATAGCTGCTTGCTTGCCATCGCATACTGTTTTAAATGCCGCACGTATAGCAATTTCAGTTTTTCCAAAACCCACATCACCACACACCAATCTGTCCATAGGTTGTGGTTTTTCCATATCTCGTTTTACATCTTCACTTGCCTTGGCTTGGTCGGGTGTATCTTCATAAATAAAACTTGCCTCCAATTCTGTTTGCATATAATTATCCGGGCTATGTGCAAACCCTTCTAAACTTTTTCGTTGTGCATATAATTTTATAAGATCGGTAGCTATATCTTTTACTTGCTTTTTAGTTTTGTCTTTTAGCTTTGCCCATACATCGCTACCCAATTTATTCATTTTAGGTATGCTACCTTCTTTGCCGCTGTACTTACTTATTTTGTGTAGGCTTGAAATATTTACATACAATAAATCGCCATCTTTGTATTGTATGCGCACGGCTTCTTGCATTTTTCCACTGGCATCTATCTTCTGCAAACCACTGTACACGCCTACTCCATGGTCTATATGGCTTACATAATCTCCAGGTTGTAGCTCACGTAAAGTTTTTAATGTAAGCGCTTTGTTTTTACTAAAAGCTTGTTTTACTTTATACTTATGATAGCGTTGAAATACTTGGTGATCGGTGTAGCAAACTATTTTTAAATCATCATCTATAAAACCTTCGTGTATAGAAAATGGAATTGGCGTTACTTGTATTTCTGCTTTAAGATCTGTAAAGATTGTATGTAGTCTTTCTAGCTGTTTTGGGTTATCAGCAAAGATGAAAATGTTGTAATCCTTCTTTTCGAACTCTTGGAGGTTTTTTATTAGTAAATCAAATTGCCTATTAAATGATGGTTGGGGTTTTGTTTCGAATTTAAAAGATGCTTGTTGAAAACTGTTTGTTGTTTGTTGTTTGTTGTTTTCTGTTTGTTGTTGGGTTTTCGTTTTTAGTATCTCGTTTATTGTTTGGGGGGCAGTGTGGTCTGTGGTCAGCCGTCCGTTGTCTGCTCCACTTCTGTTGTCTCCAAAGTATGCATGCTTTCCAATCTCCACAATACACCTCTCTGCAATTTCTCTTTCCAACGTTTCCGCATCTACAAAATCTTTTGCATTCAAATCTTTTATGAATAAAGAATCGTTGTTGTTGTCATCTATTTCTTTAAATGTAAAAATGGCTACGCCTTCTGTTTCATCTTCTATTTTTTCTTTTATAAATTCCCAATCTTCCATCCACACAACGGTATTCTCGGGAAGAAATTCTATCAACGAAACTTTTTCCCCGGTTTCAAATTGTGTTTCTACATTAGGAATAATATTTACTTGTAATAACTTTCTTTCACTCAATTGTGTTTCGGGGTCAAAAATGCGAATGCTATCCACATCATTGCCAAACAACTCAATGCGGTAGGGCTTTTCGTTGCCAAAACTATAAATATCTATTATACCACCACGTATAGCAAATTGCCCTGATTCATACACAAAATCTGTTTTGGTAAAACCATGCGATATAAATTTTTGTAGCATTGTTGTTACATCCAATACATCGGCTTGTTTTATGCTAATGATGTTTTCAGACAATGTTTTTGATAAAACTACTTTCTCAAAAATCGCTTCGGGGTAAGTAACAATTATTTTCTTTGCTTGGTCTAAAGATTTCGCTTGCGTTATTTTGGTTAACGCTTCCGTACGAAGCATTACATGGCTGCTATTTAAAAGCTGGTAATTTTTTTTATTTTTAAAAGAAGATG
>JAYSWO010000164.1:0-1999 GCA_043717975.1 Ferruginibacter sp.
GGAAGTGCTGATGAATATTGCTGATATGGCCATTGAAACATTCAATGCAGAAAGTGTATTGCTGCGGGTGATGAAGATGGTGGAACAAAAAGGAGAAGCAGCCTGCCAGATTAACATGGATATAATGAGAACTTATCTCTACGATGCAGCAGATAAAATAAATAAATCAGGAAAAGATGCTGTAAATGCATTTGCTGATGGCGATGAGCAGCGGATGATATTAATGGGATTAAAAAGATTTACCAAAGCAGAACCCTTTAATAGCAAAGATGCAAGAAGAAGAATTGCTGATAAAATGATAGGGGAAGGAAAATATTGTTTTTAATTTGACTGATCTTTTTCAAAATCTTACAAGGCTGTCCTGAAAGGGCAGCCTTTTTTGTTTTGTACCGGTAAATATTCTTTATTGTGGTCAAATAAGGCATCTTTTTTTTATATAATTTCAATTCCCCTGTGAGCATATAACGATATAACTTATAGGAGATTTATTGTTACATTTAGTAGGGTAAATTTTTGGAGACTTTTACCAACCGGACAAGAAACGCAATTAGGTTTATTATTGGGTTATGATATTGTAAAAATAACTAGCGGCAAAATAATGGTGAAAAATTCTGTGAGAGACGAATCTCAGTTTTAAAGTATATTCTTTCTTAAACAATTAATTTATGAGGTTGCTTATTTTATTGATATTCATTTGTATGAATACGGTTGTTGTAGGACAACAATGGCAAGCTGATAATTTGAAACGTCAAATAGCAGTATTGTCCAATGATACAGCAAAGATTAATTCGTTAGCAGAATTGAGTTATCTCTATACAAATATTGATACAGATTCAGCAATATTTTTTGCGCAAAACGGCATTTCTCTTGCAAAAGACCTACAATATATGAGAGGCGAAGCATATTGCCTGGTAAGTTTGGGCAGAGCATATATGCATTTTGGAAATAGTGATCTGGCGTTAGAAAAAATGATAGACGCACTGACGATTTTTGAAAAATTAAAAATTCAGAAAGGAAAAGGGCTGGCAATGGTGAATATAGCTTTAGTATATGCTTATATGCAAAATTCAGCCCTGTCATTAAACTATGCCCTTCAGGCAAAAAAAATTGCAGAAGAAATAAAGGACAGCGCATTGTTAGTAATTAGTCTGCTAAAATTATGCGATTCTTACGGAGCAGAAAACAAAACAGATGCTATTTTAAAATTAGCCAATACTGCAAAAAGTATTTGTATAACATTAAAGGATACGTTGGGTTGGGCAAGGTCGTTGGCATATATTGATATAGGATATGCCGAATCAGTGAACAAGCCCGGTGGACTATTATACAGGAATGAGTCACTTGGACTTGATCTAGCAATTGGTAACAATCGGGGTGCGGCACAAAATTATCTGGGGAAAGCCGATTTCTATGCAGAATTAAATAATATTGACTCCGCTCTATATTTTGCCAATAAATCCCTGGATCTTGCTAAGAAACATCATTTTGCTTTTATTGAAATACGTGTTTTATCAAAATTGTCTTCCCTGTTCGAAGGGAAAAATGATAAAGAAGCCCTCCGCTATTACAAAATGTATGGGAATGCAAACGATAGTTTTTATAGCGTAAAGAAAACACAACAAATAAAAAACATTGAACTAAAGCAAAAAGCTCAGAAAAGAGAAGAAGAAATTGCTAAAAAGGCTTACCGTAACAGGGTTATTCAATTTGTCCTTGTAGCGGGATTGGCTGTTTTTCTATTAACAGTTCTCGTTTTATATAGAAATAACCGGCATAAACAAAAAATTAATAAAGTGTTGGCAACAACGCTGACTAATTTAAAATCCACCCAATCCCAACTCATCCAATCCGAAAAGATGGCTTCACTGGGAGAACTCACCGCAGGCATTGCCCATGAAATTCAAAACCCGTTAAACTTCGTCAATAATTTTTCGGAAGTGAATAAGGAATTGATTGAAGAAATGAAAACCGAATTAAAATCGGGCAACAATCATGAAGC
>JAYSWO010000165.1:0-5044 GCA_043717975.1 Ferruginibacter sp.
AGCTATGGTCAACTTCAGTGGCGTCGCACTCTTGTACATTTCATCTTTATTCATCTTTTATTATGCAATAAATAGCCCCCTAAATCCCCCGAAGGGGGGCTTTTAGTCTCTGAAAATTAAAAGCATTTGCAAAGTTTTGAAGTGTGGCTCCTATCTTGCCTGTCCCGCTTTTTTTTGCAGGAGAGAGGCAGGGGTGAGGTTTTTTAGAATAAGCTTTCTATTCTTCAACAGATAAGCAAACTATATAAAAACGATTACTTATTTTGCATTCAAATAATACACAATGAATATTGGCTTTGATGCAAAACGGGTTTATCAAAATACCACTGGGCTAGGGCATTACAGTCGAACGCTCGTAACATCGCTAGCAAAATATTTTTCGGAAAATGAGTATTATTTATTTGCGCCAAAGATTACAGACACTTTTAACGCAACCAAATTTAAAAATATTCATACCGTTGTGCCTTCCAATTTTCCATCAACTGCATTAAAAGCTGCTTGGCGCGGCAATTGGGTAAAAAAAGATTTGCTGCTACATAAAATTGATGTATATCATGGACTAAGCCACGAAATACCTTTTGGCATTGGTGATACGAATATAAAATCTGTAGTAACAATACATGATTTAATTTTTGAACGTTATCCACAACAATATTCAAAAATTGACATACAGATTTACAGAGGTAAATTTAAATACGCTTGCAACAATGCAGATAAAATAATTGCCATAAGCGAACAAACAAAAAAAGACATTGTTGATTTTTATAAAATAGATGAAAATAAAATTGATGTTTGCTACCAAAGTTGTAACGATATTTTTAGGCAAGAAATAAGCGAAACAGAAAAAACTAGAATAAAACAACTGTATGGATTACCAGATAAATTTTTCCTAACCGTAGGTTCTATTATTGAAAGAAAAAATTTACTAACGATTGTACAAGCCTTACATCAATTAAAAAAAGACATAAATATACCGTTGGTAGTAATTGGTAATGGTGGTAGCTATAAAGAAATCGTAAAAGATTATATAGCAAAAAATAATTTACAAAACGATGTTATTTTTCTCTCGGAAAAAGAAGGGATAAAAGATTTGGCAGGATTTAAAAACTCTGCAGATTTTCCTGCCATTTATCAGCAAGCTATTGCTATGATTTATCCTTCTACATTTGAAGGCTTTGGTATTCCCGTGCTAGAAGCATTGTGTAGCAAACTTCCTGTTATTACTTCTAATGTATCTTGCTTGCCTGAAGCAGGTGGAGATGCAGCAATGCTGATAGACCCATTTTCGGTAAATGAAATGGCTGCATCGATGAAAAAAGTATTTACAGATCTTAACTTTGCTGCAGAAATGACAACAAAAGGTATATTACATGCCGAAAAGTTTTCGCAAGAAAAAACAGCCACAGCCGTAATGAATGTTTATAAAAACTTATGAGCGATTATACAAACGATATTGAAAAATGCTTAACCACCCTTAAAAATGGCGGAACAATTTTATACCCAACTGATACCATATGGGGAATAGGATGTGATGCTACCAATGCAGCAGCCGTAGCAAAAGTTTATGGCATAAAAAAAAGAGACGAAAAAAAGAGCATGATTATCTTATTGGCACATGAGAATGATATAAAAAATTATGCAAAGGAGCCAGATGAAAAAATAAAAACTTTAATAGCCAATACAGAAAGGCCATTAACCATTATCTACCCCGCTGCAAAAAATCTTGCCAGCAATTTGATAAATGAAGATGGAACGATAGCCATTAGAATTGTAAAGGATGCATTTTGCGAGTATCTCATAAAAACTTTTGGTAAGCCTATAGTCTCTACATCTGCCAATATATCTGGCGAAGAAACCGCAAAGCATTTTGGCGAAATATCTACCGAAATAAAAAATGGCGTTGATTATATTGTAGAACAACAGCAAAAAGAAAGAGGCAACACAGCAGCAAGTAAAATTGTAAAATGGGATGGGGATACTATCATTGTAATTAGAGAATAAAAAACATTATGAAAATAGCAGTACTAGGCGCTGGCATGGTTGGAAGAACAATAGCCACAGATTTGTCTAACAAGTTTGAAGTAACCAGTTTTGATATTAGCGAAAGCAATTTGACCTTATTAAAAACGAAGGCAAATGTGAATACCGTTGTTGCCAATTTATCGGCATACGAAAATTACGCTCATATGCTTACAAACTTTGATTTAGTGGTGTGTGCTGTACCAGGGTTTATGGGCTTCAAAGCATTAGAAGCTATTATAAATGCAGAAAAAAATGTGGCCGACATCTCTTTTTTTCCAGAAGATGGCTTGCAACTAGATGCGCTTGCAAAAGAAAAAAATGTAACCGCTATCATAGATTGTGGCGTAGCCCCAGGCATGAGCAATTTAATTTTGGGCTATTACAATGCACAAATGAAAATAGATAGTTTTGAATGTATGGTGGGTGGACTTCCAAAAAAAAGAGTAAAACCTTTTGAATACAAAGCACCGTTTTCTCCAATAGATGTAATTGAAGAATACACACGCCCTGCAAGGTATGTAGAGAATGGGCATGTGGTAACGAAGCCTGCGCTAAGTGATGCTGAGTTGATAAATTTTGAATATGCTGGCACATTAGAATCTTTTAATACCGATGGGCTTCGTAGCATTTTATATACGATGAAGCATATACCAGATATGAAAGAAAAAACTTTGCGCTATCCTGGACATATTGCATTAATACAATCTTTGAAACAAGCAGGATTTTTTAATGAAGAAGAAATTAACGTAAAAGGAAAAATGGTGCGCCCAATAGATGTAACCACTGCACTTTTATTTGACCAATGGAAACTTGGCGCTGATGAAGCAGAGTTTACCATTATGAAAATTATAATAAAAGGCGAAGGAAAAATAATTGATTATTTATTGTATGATGAATTTGATGTGGCTACACAAACGGCATCTATGAGCCGCACTACAGGGTATGCATGCAATGCTTTTGCTAATTTGATTACCAATAAAATGTTTGAAGAAAAAGGTGTTTTTCCGCCTGAGTTGGTAGGGAAACATGCAGCTTGTTTTGAATTTGTAATGGAGTATTTGAAAGAAAGGAATGTGGTATATGATCTTTTACCGCAGCATTAAGCAGTTAAATAAGTTTTTGCAGCGCATATTTTATAATTTCATTACAATAGATTACGAAACTGGTTTCCTATTTTTGCAACTACATTACTTACATTATGAGAAATAAAATTATACTTATTGTACTAGGGCTTTTGGTTAGTGTTTTTGTTTATAAATCATGCAAGCCAGAAGATACAACACCAGACGAGCCTGAAACACCAACTGTATCTTCAAGCGTAAAAGTAATACCATATACCATCATTTCACAATACCCACACGATACGGCAAGTTATACCCAAGGGTTAGAATTTTACAAAGGCAAATTGTATGAGGGTGGAGGTGATTTTAAAAATTCTTTATTGCAATTTGGTGATGTAAAAACTGGCAAGATTGAAAAAACCCACAAAATGGGTACAGATAAAATATTTGGAGAAGGTATTACTATTTTAAATGACAAATTGTATCAACTCACTTGGCAAACAAATAACGTATTTGTATATGACCCAAAAGACATTACAAAAGTGATACAACAATTTACTTGGCCTTATGAAGGTTGGGGTATGACCAATAACGGAACCGATTTAATTATTACCACCGGTGGTACAGATTTATATTTTGTGGACCCCACTACTTTTAAAGTAAAAAACACGGTACATATACACGACAACACAGGCCCAGTAGATAGTGTAAACGAATTGGAATATGTGGATGGTTTTGTATGGGGGAATATTTATCAAACAAACGACATCGTAAAAATAGACCCTCAAACAGGTACGATAGTTGGCAAAATGAATTTCGATAATTTGTTAGACCCTCAATCAAAATTACAAAGTAGAGCTGAATTTTTTAATGGCATAGCGTATGACAGCACATCTAAAACATTTTTCATAACTGGTAAAAGATGGCCGAAGATATATGAGATGAGGGTGAATTAAAAAACGTATTAATATATTTTCCAAAAAATAATAATATTTACAAATACCCCAACCCATCCGTAATTTCTTTAGGCAACTTTGGCAATTTTCTTCTATCCATTAAAAAACTATTCAACTGCGAAATTTCTTTAAAAATATAATGTTTATCCATAGCGCCTTGCAGGTAACCTGCACCGGTACTGCCACCTGTACCTATACGAGTGCCTATCATGCGACGTACCATATTGATGTGCCTATAACGCCAATTGCCCAATTGGTTGTCTATTTCTAACAAGGTATCTAACAATTGAAAAGGCAATTCCAGCATTGGGTAGCCTCTATAAATCATAATAAACAAAGCCGATCTACATGCCTCTGTACTTAGAGATCGTTCTGCATTTTCTGTATCTGTAAAAAACAATTTCCTAAAATGTTCTATATTTATTTTTTCTGCATCGGCTAATCCTGCTGCATAAATATTTTCATAATCTTTCCAAAAAGGATGAATATTATTTATAGGATGAACCGTTTCTTCTGATAAAGATGCTGCATAGTTTTTCCAATATTGTTCATCTTTAAAAAAAGGCATTCTTTCCAGCCATTTATTTACCAATGCCAAAATGGTATTACCTGCTTCGGCATCTTTTATAATATCAATATCTTTTTGTTGTAGTTGAGATGTGTAATAATTTTGCCCATGGCGCTGTTCAAATTTTAAACCCAATTTTGCTTCTAGTATTTTAAATTGATAACTCTGAAAGCCTGATGCAGGGCGCAGCATATCTCTAAAATCTAAAAAATCCAAAGGCGTCATGGTTTCAATAATATCTATTTGCTGCACCAATACTTTTAATATGGTAACCACTCTTTGTAAACGATGTACTACCGTTTGTAGTTCAGAAGAGTTATCATCCATAGTTGCTCTACCCATTATCTCTGTAACAGAATTTACTTCAAATAAAATTTGCTTAAACCAAAGTTCGTATGCTTGGTGAATGATGATGAAAAGCATTTCATCGTGTGCAG
>JAYSWO010000166.1:0-5043 GCA_043717975.1 Ferruginibacter sp.
AATTTCTGTTGCATTTAGGTAACAATTTAATAACCTTATAACGTTCATTTAACTTATTAAACGATAGTGATATACTTTACTTTTGCTTAACATTTAAAATTATGAGCAAAACTAAAAAAATATTAATTGCCGACGACGAGCCGGATATTTTAGAAATTCTTTCGTTTAACCTTAAAGCTGAAGGATATGAAGTAATCACTGCCAAAAATGGTGATGAAGCTTTAGACAAAGCAAAAACATTTAAGCCAGATCTTATTATTTTAGATATGATGATGCCTGGCAAAACAGGTATGGAGGTTTGTAATATTTTACGCACCCAGTCAGTATTTGCTGGCACACTCATTGTTTTTCTCACAGCAGTAAACGATGAAAACACAGAAATAAAAAGCCTTGAAAATGGAGCAGACGATTACCTAACAAAACCAATAAGCCCGAAAGTATTGCTAAGTAAGGTAAGCTCATTGCTACGTCGTATAAAAACCGATGGGCCAAGCATTTTAACGGCTGGTGATTTTGAGATAGATAGAGAGCGATTTATTGTAACGCTTAAAGGAGCAGAAATAATATTGGCTAGAAAAGAATTTGAATTGGTTGCATTATTGGCTTCAAAACCGGGAAAGGTATTTTTAAGAAACGAAATACTTAGCAGAATATGGGGTACAGAGGTAATTGTAGGCGATAGAACCATAGATGTACACATTAGAAAAATTAGACAAAAAATGGGAGAGGATTGTATTAGCACAGTGAAGGGGGTGGGTTATAAGTTTGAGATATAGTAGCAGTTGGCAGCGAACAGTTGGCAATTTGCAATTGGCAGTTGGCAAACGTCTTATAGAATTTTTGCTCAATAATGTATTTAAGCATAAAATATTCTAATTTTTTTTGCCCACTGCTTTTTGCCAACTGCTTTTTGCCCACTGCCAATTGCCCACTGCCAATTGCCAACTGCTTTTACTATCTTGCAGCAATCATTTAATTCAACATGCTTTCTACAAGAAATTTATCTCCTCAACAATTATCTGCGCTTACAGCAGGTATATTGTCTATTCCCATAAGCATTGGCGTTTTCATTTTTAAAACAGTATGGTGGATAGCCCCAGCTTCTTTTATTGTTATATTTTTAGGTAGCTATGCCCTTATTCTATTTACGCTACAAAAGTTTATTTACCGAAAAATAAAACTTATTTACAAACTCATATACCAAACCAAAGCTACCAAGCGAGAGGAGTTTTATTACGCTAATATTTTACCACAAAAAGGCATTGACGAAGTAAGGGAAGATGTGGAAGCATGGGCACAACAACGAAAAAAAGAAATAGAAACCCTACAGCAAAACGAAACTTTTAGAAAAGAATTTTTACAAAACCTTAGCCACGAATTAAAAACACCCATTTTTGCTATACAAGGGTATGTAGAAACTTTGCAAGATGGGGCTTTATACAATAATGAAGTAAACGAAAAATTTTTGACTAGCACATCTCGTAATGTTACCAGGCTTGTAAGTTTATTAAAAGATTTAGATGAGATAACAAAACTAGAAAGTGGCGAAATGATTATGCTATTTGAGCAATTTACGATTCAAGATTTAATGAAAGAAGTATTTGACAGTTTGGAATTAAAGGCAGCCGAAAAAAACATAAAATGCTTTATAAAAAAAGGTTGCGAATCTCCATTGTCTGTATATGCAGATAAAGAAAAAATACGGCAAGTATTTATAAACCTTACCGAAAATGCTATAAAGTATGGTAAAGAAAATGGAGCTGTAGAAGCAAGTTTTTATAATGTAGATGGTAATAATGTACTGATAGAAATTAGCGATGATGGTGATGGTATAGCCGAAGAGCATTTACCAAGAATATTCGAACGTTTTTATAGAACCGATAGCGCTCGCAGCCGCAAAGTGGGTGGTAGCGGTCTTGGGCTAGCTATTTGCAAACACATTATAGATGCACATAGGCAGACCATACATGTACGTAGCAAGCTAGATGTGGGTACGAGTTTTGGTTTTACATTGCCAGCTAAAAAAGAATCACACCCTTAAAAATTGCTGTACAGTCTTTTCTTTTCTTTCTTTTTTGGATTTGTAATAATATGCGCCATGCTTAGCAGCTACATTTATACGTTGCAGGTTGTACAAATAAAAGGATGCTATTATTGCGGGGAAAAAGCCTACCGCCAATGCTAACAAAGAATCGCCAGCTAAGGGTATTCTTGTAACCCCTGCCAATATTGCCAATACAATTACAGCTATTTTCAAAAATATGTTTTTGCTGTGAAGAATAAAAAAACTGGCTAAGGTTAAACCAATGCCCATGTGCGAAGAAATTACATTCGTAAAAAAAATATTCTTGGGGTTTTGCATAACCCCTTCTTCAAAATAAAGCTGCACTGGTAGTTCACTAAAGATATTTTTAATGATTTGTGTTATTGCTAATGATATCAATACTGCCAATAAAAGTCTTAGAGCATATTTTTTTTTATCAAAGAAAAATAATAAAAAGAAGACAATACCAAAAGCAAAAAAAGCATCTCCCATAAAAGTAATGTTTACAAGAAGGGTATTCCAATAAAATGAAGAAGTATCTACACCTAAACTGCCTACATATAAAGTAATAGCCATAGCAATAAACGTTGCGAAAATTAGGATGATAGATTGAATAAACACAGATTTTTTCATTATTAATATTTTACTGCAATGTCTATATTCTACATTACCACAAAATAAAAATAATGTTATCGAAATATTATTTTATTAGTCATTACTTGATAACAATTATTTGCCCGTCTGCTAATATTTATTTAACCATAGCTTCACTATTACGTTATATGGCTTATCAAACTTTGCTAAACACTATTTCATGAAACGAAGATCAATAGACATTGCAGTGATATCGGATGTGCACCTTGGTACCTATGGTTGTCACGCTACTGAGTTACTCACTTATCTACAAAGTATATCTCCACAAATCTTAATCCTAAATGGCGACATTATAGATGGCTGGCAATTTAGTAAGCGCTATTTTCCTGCGGCGCACATGGCAGTTATTAAAGAAATTTTAAACTTTATTACCACTGGCACTAGGGTAATTTACATTACTGGAAATCATGATGAAATGCTGCGCCGCTACTCAGGATTAAGCATGGGCAGTTTTATTTTAGCAGACAAATTTTTACTAGAAATAGACGGAAAAAGCATTTGGGTGTTTCATGGAGATGTATTTGATTATAGTACAAAAGGCAGTGCAAAAATATTGGCTAAACTCGGAGGGCATGGTTACGATTTATTAATAGTTCTTAATCGTTGTATAAATTTTATTTCAAAAACATTTGGTGGCGAAAAAATTTCTTTCTCTAAAAAAGTAAAAAATAGTGTAAAGAAAGCCATTGCTTTTATCAACAATTTTGAAAATACTGTTGCAGAAATTGCGATAGAAAAAAAATACGACTATGTTATTTGTGGTCACATTCATCACCCAGAAAAAAAAATTATAGAAACAGAAAAAGGTAGCGTTACTTATCTCAACTCGGGCGATTGGGTAGAAAACTTATCTGCACTAGAATACACGAACAAAGAATGGAATATTTACCACTATAATGAAAAGCAGCAACCAGTGCGGGTTATAAACAACCATATGCCAGAATTAAATGTAGTATCTGAAGAGGTAAATTATTACATTAATTCTTTACTGGTTTATGATGAGATGAGGAATTTTATTTAGAGCTTAATTTTTATAAATGTCAGGGTGAGACACTCATAAAATAAATTTTAAGCTCTTTGCAAATGACAAAAGTTCGATTCAATTGTAGGGTCAGGCTGAGCTTGTCATAGACGGGTGCGCTTCAATAAACCCGGTTTCGATAAGCCTGTCTGCTGATAAAGGTAGGCTCTGGCTGGCATCTCATTAATTCTAAGCTTTTGTTTTTATCAAATACACGAACCATGAAAATATTCTATGCTGTACAAGCCACAGGTAATGGACACATTAGCCGTGCAATGGAAATACTACCATACTTAAAACAGTATGGCACAGTAGATATTTTTCTTAGTGGTAGCAATAGCCATTTGCAAATGAATGCAAACGTAGAATACCGCAGCAAGGGTGTTAGTTTGTTTTACACTGGCAATGGAGGGCTTAGTTATTTTGATACCATAAGAGCATTGCAACCAAGAAGAATATTTAATGAGGTAAAAAACTTGCCCGTAGAAAAATACGATTTGGTAATAAACGATTTTGAAAGCATCACCGCTATGGCATGTGCATACAAAAAAGTAAAGAGCATAAACTTTGGCCACCAAGCAAGTTTTATGAGTACGAATACACCTAGGCCAAAACATAAAGATATTATTGGCGAATTGGTTTTAAAAAATTATGGCAGAGCAACAAAATATGTAGGTCTCCATTTTGAGCAATACGATGATTTTATTTTACCCCCCATAATAAAAAACGAAATCTGGAATGCTACTCCCAAAGATAATGGTCACATCACCGTTTATTTATCATCATACGCTGATACTACCATTACAAAATATTTAGCTCTATTAAAAGATTTTCAATTTGAAGTATTTTCAAAAGAAGTAAAACAAAAAACCAACATTGCCAATGTAACATTTATACCTGTAGATAAAAATGCTTTTAATGAAAGCCTTATTAATTGCCACGGAATCATAACAGGCGCAGGTTTTGAAACCCCTGCCGAAGCTTTGTATTTGCAAAAGAAGATATTGGTTATGCCTATAAAAGGCCAGTATGAACAATTTTGCAATGCTGCTGCGTTAGAAAAACTAGGCGTACAAACTATCAAAGCATTAGACAATAATTTCGCTAGTACATTTTACGATTGGATAAATAGCAACAATCAAACAGAAATGAATTACTCCAACAATACGGAGAAAATTATAGATACTATGATGGGTTTTGCAAGCCAATTAATCGAAATGCCGATTTATAATTTTGGCGAATTAGCCACTGTGTAAACTCTAAAAAATTAATAGTTAAGTAACGATTTCGTAATACGCTTTGGTTGCAACATGTTTATTTTTGC
>JAYSWO010000167.1:0-5026 GCA_043717975.1 Ferruginibacter sp.
AGGCTTCGGAAATTAAATTACTTTTTTTTGATGCATAATGGTTAATTTTATTTTAATGAAACGCTAAGGTAGGTTACCCGTAGGGTTTTGTTCAACAATCAGGTTTAGTGTGGCATGCAATGCCCAACACTAAACCTGTATTGAACGAAACATCCACCTCCGTTGGCATAGCCTTTCCCTTCGCAGCTTCGCCGAGGGGTGGTATTTGACCAGCCGATCAAAACCAAAATAAATACACAATATCGTTTCAAACAGCTACCCCAAAGCCTACCTCAAATCATTAATCAGTTTTGTACCCTTGTGATGCCTATGCATGCGTATGTAAATGCTCATCGCCAATGCGAAGGCGTTAGGGTAAAGAGAGCCGGGAAGTTGGTAGATGAAGGAGGAGGAGTTTGGAGGATGTAGGATTGACAGCTGTTGTATTTCCGCTACGCCAATATTTCTTCGATTTTCGTATATATAATTCAAATTAGAGCAGTTAAAAAAATTGTTGTAGAAGAAAAGTAGCGTATATTAGCGGTAATACACACGTTGTATGCAAGCAAAATTGACACTCCGATTAATTTGGCCAATGAACAAGTAAACCACAATTTTAAATGCCCGATATTTTATTTATAATCTTAATTTCAATATTCACACTTTGTATATCTTTTATTTCGACTAAGGGAACACTATCTAATCTTCAATATAAAAGAAAGTGGTGGAAAATTATCACAACGAGAGGAAAAGTGGTGATCTTTTTGACACTTACAATAATTGGATTGTTAATTTGGCAAAATGAAGCGACAGATAGAAAAAATGATAAAAAAGACCAAATAATCAGAAATGAAAGAAACGCAAGAGACTCGTTAATTAGTGTAGGTATCGACTCAAACCGTAAAATACTTTTTAAAGACTTGTCCGAAGCATTATCAAAACAAAACTTGCGTTTAGATACAGTAACTAAGAGGTTAAAGAATCTGAATGACTCTGCAAATAGAACGGTAGTTATAAACAATAATAAAAAACCAACTTTAAGACTATGTCCTGACGGAATTTATTTAGACAATTCTGCATATCCAAAATTGATGGTTAAATATTGTGGTTTTGAGGATTGGGTAAAAATAATTGATGTAGATACGTATGTAATTATAATAGACACTTTAAATACCTTTCATTTTCTTTCTAAATCAAAAAAAACCCCTCAAAATATGGTATTGACACCATCCGTACAAATAACCGATGAATATGATTTGAGAAATATTAATTTAGAATTTGTAAAAGGATTTTATGTTTATATTAAGGGTACATACTCTGATAAATACTTAAAAAATAAATATCAGGTTTATGAATCGTTTTATTTCGGCTTAAGTTCTAAACGCTTTTCTTTTCTAGTAGGGCAATTAAAATTGAATATGCTAGCTTTTCTAAAAGAGAGTGGGCAATTGTAATTATTATTACGCTTGCCTGCATACAACAATGCGTGGCAATATGGTGGCTGACGAAAGCCCAATGAGCAGTAGTTTGCTATTGGGCTTTTGTTTCGGTTTGGCAAACATCACTGAATATTGGTAAGTTATATTTATCTTTGGTACATACCTAAGCAGCGGTTCCAGGCGGAAGAATTTCAAATTCCACCACATCGCAAAGTGCTATCGTTAGTGGCAATTTTACCGCCGTTTTAAATTAACAACATTATGAATTTTGAATTAGCAGACGACATTAGTACACTTTTAGCAGACGACAAACTCGAAGCAGCAATATTACTTGCGGAAACGAAGTTAAAAGAGCAAGTACCGACGGACTTCAACAAACTTTTAGGTAAAATTTTACTCCATCAAACGGACAAATTGGTTGACTTCTTCTCAGACTTTTATGACACTGTTAATGATAACCTTGACATCAAAGCAATTTATGCAGAAATGAACGGCTTTAAAATCAATTGCAACTTATGGTTTCTTGACTTATTCGCTTTTGACAAAGTTGGCGGGATTGACGATACAGATTGGCTTGCTGATTGGGAAGAAGGAAATTCAACAATAAATAGTTTTCCGTTGACAGGTTACGAAGAGATTCAAGCGACCTATCAAGATTATATAGACAATGAAAAATATAAAGACAGTAATATGCAAGCAGCAAGTGATGTAGCAGAACTATTAATTGTGTTACGACTACAAGAATTAGTAAGAGCAGCAACTGAAACAGCTAAACATAAAAAATTATCTTGGGCGACAATTCCTGTTTTTGCTTCGGCACACGACTACTATGACACAGTCTATAAAGCAAATTAAATGGACAAAGATTCGTTTGGAAAATTTGGCAGCCGGTAACATTGGTATTGCCAATAGTGGGGCTTGACATAGGAGCAATTAGCAACGGTATGACTTGTCCTGAAATAGGTTGTCCACCAATTCAAAACCAACAACAATATCCAGAATCAATCCCCCCTACCCCAACGCCCCCCTCAAATCATCAATCACATCCTCCACCGTTTCTAAACCAACAGACACACGAACAAGCCCATCGGTAATGCTTACGGCCAATCTTTCTTCTACAGATAGTTTGCTATGCGTGGTAGATGCTGGGTGTGTTACAATTGTTCTGGTATCGCCTAGGTTTGCAGAGAGTGAGCACAATTTAATTTTATCGAGAAATTGTCGCCCAGCTTCTATACCGCCCTTTATTTCAAAAGCCACCACATTGCCACCCAAGCGCATTTGCTTTTTTGCAATATTATATTGTGGATGTGAGCGCAAGAACGGATATTTTACTGCATGTACGTTAGGGTGGCTTTCTAAAAACAACGCTGCTTTTTCTGCATTTTCGCAATGCTTTTCCAAACGCACGGCCAATGTTTCTAAACTTTTAGACAATACCCATGCATTAAATGGCGACAGTGATGGGCAAGTAATTCTAGAAAATAAATATATGTCTCTTATCAAATCTTTGTTGCCAACGGTAATGCCACCTAGCACCCTACCCTGCCCATCTATTAATTTAGTGGCAGAATGTATAACCAAATGTGCGCCAAATTTTATAGGGTTTTGAATGTAAGGTGTAGCAAAACAGTTATCGATAATCAATATCAAATGGTGCTTCTTAGCAATGGCGCCTAGGTATTCCAAATCTAAAATGTCCACAGCAGGATTGGTAGGACTTTCGGCATATATAATTTTTGTGTTTGGCTTTATCAAACTTTCTATGTGCTCAGGCTCGTTAATACTAAAATAAGAAGTATCAATATTCCACTTAGGAAAATATTTTGTAAACAAGGTGTGCGTAGCGCCAAAAACACTGCTAGCAGAAATAATATGATCTCCAGCATGTAGCAGTGCGGCAAAGGTAGAATATACAGCAGCCATACCTGTAGCAAAAGCTTGCCCAGCCTCCGCACCCTCCATTTTACAAATTTTTTCTACAAACTCGGTTATGTTGGGATTGCCATACCGGCTATAAATATCTCTTTCTTTTTCTTCCGCAAAAGATGCTCGCATATCTTCCGCATCATCAAATACAAAACTAGATGTTAAATAAAGCGGCACGGAATGTTCTTGATATTGAGACCGCTCTATTTGTGTTCTGATAGCTTCTGTTTAGAAACCATATTTTGGAGCATTCATAATGGCGTATTATTAAGTATCACTTTAAAATGTATGCTGGCTGTTGGTTCTAGCGTTTTAGAAACAGAGCAATATTTCGTAAAAGACAATTCTGCTGCACGCAGGGCTTTATCTGCATCAATTTTTCCTTCTAAAAAAAATACCACGGTTATTTCTTTAAAAGGTTTTGCCTCATCTATTGGTACACGTACGCCTTCTACTTCTGCTTTAAAAGATGTAATGTCTTGTCGCTGCTTTTTTAAAATGCTAATGATGTCTATGCTGCTACAACCAGCTACGCCCATCAATAAAAGCTCCATAGGGCTTGCTCCTAAATCATCTCCACCAAACTCAGCTTTATTGTCTACATCTATTATATGGCCACGTTCATTTTTTAATTGAAAGTGAAAATGGTCGTTCACCCGCTCTAAACTTACTTTCATCGTAAAATATTATTTTTTGTTTTCTATTGCCCTTAATACATATCCTTCTTTTCTCAATAAATCGATCAAACCATCTTTGCCAAATAAATGTCCCGCACCCACAGCCATAAAAATTGTATTGCCTTTTAAAATTGTTTTTAATTGCGCTACCCAATTTATATTTCTATTTTTTAGCAATGCATCATCATTTTCGCCACCACTAAAAGTAGTATCCGCCAACATTTGTGCTAGCTTATCTGTTTCTTGATTTTTGTAAATATCTAGCATTTTATTAAAAAAAACTTTAAATTTTTCGGTACTATCTATGTCTTTCAAAAGATTTTTTGCCTGTATTTCGTAAGGAATACTATCAAAAATAGCCGACTGAAATTCCAAGGTTTCAAAACCTTTTACTTCCTTTTTTTCTTTTTTGGCTATCAGCATCAATTCTGTTTCTACACCGCTAGGCGTTTTACAAGGCATCATACGTGGGTATAGCAAAGCCTCTAGCATCATGGGTTTCATCTTATTAAAAAAAGACAAACTCATTTTTACAGAATCCTTAAAAAATGTGGTCAGCTTTTCTAATTCGGCTTTGGTATAAAGATCTGCCAAGGTTTTATTTTTCATGTTCATCATAGCCAACCCTCCGAGCATGGTTTTTGGGTCATCCAAATCCATTTCAAAATATACTTCATTAGATGTTTTTAGGGCTTGCTTCACATTTTCGCTAAACCGAATGTCTTCTTTGCACATTATATGAAAAGTACCAAAAAGATAACTGGGGTTTTGTAAACCATTGCCAGATATTTCCCACAATAAGGTATTGTTGTCTTTGCTTTGTGGAAGTTTTTTTTGTGCAAAGCCATGTTGGGAAATAAAAAGGAAAAGTAGAAAACTGATGACACGGATTGGATGGATTTTCATGGATTAATTTGTTATTGAGTTTATATACATTAAATTTATACATCTATACCTGTTGGTATTCTATGTATAAAGTTATACCAGCGGTATTAAATAAAA
>JAYSWO010000168.1:0-36775 GCA_043717975.1 Ferruginibacter sp.
ACAAAAGCTATTTTATCTCCTTCTTCTACATGAAAAGTGATGTTTTTAAACAAAGTTCTTATACCAAAACTTTTACTAATATTTTCTACCGAGGCGTAATGCATAGCGGCAAAGATAGGTGAGGTATTTTTAGTATTAAATTTTTAGCTTTAAACTACATTGAATAAATTAGTGAAATGCTTTCTAAATAAGGATTTTTGCACAATAAATTATATCTTCGCCGCTTCAAAAAATAGTTATATGAATAGTATTTTAATAACTGGAGGGGCTGGTTTCATAGGGTCTCATCTTACAAGATTATTTGTTACAAAGTATCCTAATTATAAAATAGTAAATGTAGATGCACTTACATACGCAGGCAATTTAGAAAACCTAACGGATATTGAAAATTCTCAAAACTACCATTTTATTAAAGGAAATATTACTGATCTTTCGCTCTTACGTTCACTTTTTGAAGAACATCAATTTACGGGCGTATTGCATTGTGCTGCAGAAAGCCATGTAGATCGCTCTATAACCGACCCTCTAGCATTTGTAACAACCAATGTAATGGGCACATCTTGCCTCTTACAAGTTGCTAAGGAAAGCTGGAAAGACAATATGGAAGGAAAAGTATTTTATCATATATCTACTGATGAAGTATATGGCTCACTCGGCGAAACTGGTTTTTTTACTGAGGAAACAGCTTACGACCCTCGTAGTCCATACTCGGCATCAAAAGCAAGTAGCGATCATATGGTTCGTGCATTTTATCATACATATAAGCTACCAATAAAAATAAGCAACTGTAGCAACAACTATGGTCCATATCATTTTCCTGAAAAACTCATTCCCCTTTGTATTAATAACATCATCAACAATAAACCATTGCCTATTTATGGCAAAGGAGAAAATGTACGTGATTGGCTTTTTGTAGAAGATCATGCAAGAGCGATAGATGTTATTTTTCATAATGGAAAAATAGGTGAAACCTACAATATTGGTGGGCATAACGAATGGACAAATATTGCGCTCGTTAAAGAGCTGTGTAAACAAATGGACGAAAAGCTTGGCAGAGAAAAAGGCGAATCGGAAAAATTAATTACGTATGTTACAGATAGAGCTGGGCATGATTTGCGTTATGCCATAGATGCTACAAAATTGAAAGATGAATTAGGTTGGTTACCATCATTACAATTTGAAGAAGGTATTAGCAAAACAATAGACTGGTATTTGGAAAACACGAAGTGGCTGAATGATGTAACGAGTGGCTTGTATGAGAGCTACTATGAAAATATGTACGATAAAAGTTGAATGTTGTTGAAAGTTGTTTGAAGGGTTGAAGGGGTTTCGTTAGGCTTTAAGTTTTCTTTTATTAAATAAAAAACTCAATATGTATGTTTTTGGATTTGAAAAGCTGGAAGTTTGGCAGGAAGCAAGAAAATTGACTGTTTTAGTATATGAATTGACTGAAAAATTTCCTGAAAAAGAAAAATTTGGGTTAACAAACCAAATGCGTAGGGCTTCTGTTTCAATAGGTGCTAATATTGCAGAAGGGAGTTCAAGGTTTTCGTTTAAAGAACAAGCTCATTTTTATTCGATATCTTATGGGAGTTTAATGGAACTAATGAGTCATTCTTTTACTGCACTAGATTTAAAATATTTAATGATTGAAGAATTTGAAAATCTAAAAAGTATAGTACAACCCTTATCTTTAAAAATAAATAATTTAAGAAATACACAATTGGCAAAAGCGGAAAAGAAGTGAGGAAGAAGTTGAGGAGGAAGTTGAATGTTGTTTGAAGGGTTGAATATTCAAACAAAAGCATATAGTTTTTAGCAAAAGCAAAGCAGTTGATTTTTGTAAACGGGATACGGAGAAATAAACTCCTTCAACCCTTCAAACAACTTTCAACAATTTTCAACTTCCTCTTTCAACTCTTCAAACAACATTCAACAACATTCAACAAATTTTTATGAAGGGAATAATATTAGCAGGCGGCTCCGGTACAAGATTGTATCCCATTACAATGGCCATTAGTAAACAACTTATGCCTATTTATGATAAACCAATGATTTATTATCCGCTAAGTACATTGATGCTTGCGGGTATAAAAGAAATTTTAATTATAACCACACCAGAAGATCAAAGTCAATTTAAAAGATTGCTAGGCGATGGAAAACAATGGGGTTGTGATATACAATACGCAGTACAACAAGTGCCTAATGGGCTTGCACAAGCTTTTGTAATTGGTGAAAAATTTATTGGAACAGATAGCGTAGCATTGGTATTGGGCGATAATATTTTTTATGGTAGTGGTTTTAGTAAACTATTACAACAGAGTGCAAACAATGGAGGGGCTACCATATTTGCCTACCCAGTAAGTGACCCAGAAAGGTATGGAGTAGTGGAGTTTGATGATAATTTTAACGCACTTAGTATTGAAGAAAAGCCAGAAACCCCAAAGAGCAATTATGCAGTACCTGGTTTATATTTTTATGATAACGATGTGGTACATATTGCCAAAACCATAGAACCAAGCCATAGGGGAGAATATGAGATTACAACTGTAAACGATGTATATCTTCAGAATAAAAAATTAAAAGTAGCGGTATTAGACAGAGGTTTTGCATGGCTTGATACGGGTACATTTGATAGCCTTAGCGATGCTACAGAATATGTGCGGGTAATAGAAAAAAGGCAAGGGTTGAAAATTGGATGCCCAGAGGAAGTGGCTTATAGGATGAAATTTATTGATAAAACACAATTAGGATTATTGGCAGAGGGATTGAAAAAGAGTGGGTATGGGGATTATTTAAGAAATATAAAAATATAAAATAGAAAAATGGAAAAAGATTTTTTTGTGCACGAATCTGCATATGTTGATGATGGATGTATAATTGGTAAGGGAACAAAAATTTGGCATTTTAGCCACATTATGCCCAATTGTGTTTTGGGTGAAAATTGCAATATTGGTCAAAATGTTGTTGTTTCTCCCAAAGTAGTTTTAGGAAATAATGTACGTGTACAAAATAATGTTAGTATTTACGAAGGTGTGATATGCGAAGATGATGTTTTTTTAGGGCCAAGTATGGTACTTACAAATGTAATAAATCCAAGAAGTGCTGTTAGTAGAAAGGACGAATACAAAACCACCCTTATAAAAAAAGGAGCAAGTGTAGGAGCTAATGTTACAATTGTTTGTGGAAACACATTGGGTTCTTTTTGTTTTATTGGCGCAGGTGCGGTAGTTACTAAAAATGTGCCTGATTATGCATTAATTGTTGGTAATCCGGGAAGGCAAATAGGTTGGATGAGTGAATTTGGTCATAAACTTAAATTTAATAATGATAATTTTGCAACCTGTATGGAAAGTGGTCAAGAGTATACACTAGAAAATAATATTGTAAAACGAATAAAATAAGGTGAAAAATTTTGTATTAATTGGAGTGGGAGGTTATATAGCACCACGACATATGAAAGCTATAAAAGATACAGGTAATAATTTATTGGCAGCGCTAGATAAACACGATTCTGTTGGTATAATAGATAGTTATTTTCCTGATGCTGAGTTTTTTACTGAATTTGAGCGTTTTGATAGGCATGTAGAAAAACTTAGAAGGCAAGGGATTAAAATAGATTATGTTTCGGTTTGTAGCCCTAATTATTTACATGATTCTCACATTAGGTTTGGCCTGCGCATAGGTGCAGATGTCATTTGCGAAAAACCAATCGTGCTTAATCCTTGGAATATAGATTCATTACTAGATATCGAAAAGGAAACTGGTCGCAATGTTTATAGCATTTTACAACTAAGAATACACCCAGCAATAATTGCACTAAAAGAAAAAATTGACAATGCTCCAAAAAATAAAAAATTTGATATTGATTTAAAATATTTTACCTCTAGAGGTCATTGGTATCACAACAGCTGGAAAGGCGATATACAAAAAAGTGGAGGTATTGCAACTAATATTGGTGTTCACTTTTTTGATATGCTTATGTGGATTTTTGGGGAAGTAAAAGAAAATCATGTATTAGAGCATGGAGTAGAAACCGCTTCTGGAAAATTAGAACTGGAAAAAGCCACCGTTAATTGGTTACTCAGCATTGATGCCAATGGGCTGCCACAAGTAGCTAAGGATACTGGCAAAAAAACATTCAGAACATTGTCAATCGATGGAGATGAGTTTGAGTTTAGCGAAGGATTTACTGAATTGCATACAGATTCATATAAGCAAATATTAGAGGGAAATGGATTTCCACTTATAGAAACAAGGAAAGCCATTGCGCTAGTGAGTGAAATAAGAAAATTTAATAAATAAACATAGATTTATGAATATAGAAAACCAAAAGTGTTTAGTAATAGGCGGAGCAGGTTTTATAGGGAGTTTTATTGTAAAAGAACTTTTAAAAAACAATGTGGCTGAAGTGGTTATTTATGACAACTTTGCCAGAGGAAAAATGCACAATATTACCACCTGTTTAGAAGATAAAAGATGTACACTTTTCCCAAATGGTGGAGATATAAGAGAAATAGATGTATTAAATGCTGCAATGGCAGGTAAGGATGTTGTTTTTTGCACAGCTGCATTATGGTTGTTACATTGTAAAGATTTTCCACGCACAGCTTTCGATGTAAACATTGCTGGTACATTTAATGTATTAGAGGCTTGCGTAAATAATAAAATTAAGAAATTAATTTGGAGCTCTTCCGCCTCTGTATATGGCGATGCTGTAGAATTGCCAATGACGGAAAACCATCCTTTCAACAATAAGAACTTTTATGGTGCCAGCAAAATTGCTGGAGAGGCTATGGCTACTGCATTTAATGATCGTTATGGATTAGAAATTATTGGATTGAGGTACATGAATGTGTATGGCCCGGGGCAAGATCAAACAGCTGCTTACACCGGGGTTGTTCCTATAATGCTAAACAAAATTGAAGCAAATGAGGCACCTGTAATAAATGGTGATGGCTCTCAAGCGTATGATTTTATATATGTAGAAGATGTGGCGGCTTGTAATGTAGCTGCAGCAAAATCAGATGTACCTTTTGGTTTTTATAATGTGGGTACGGAGGTGCAAACATCTATAAAGCAATTGTGCGATACCATTTTAGACATGAAAAAATCTTCTTTGCAAGTAACTTACAAGCCCTACTCAGAAAACGATGCTAGGGCCATGGTACAAAATAGAATTGGTAGCAAAGTAAAAGCAGAAAAAGAGCTTGGTTTCTTATACAGTTTCAACTTACAAGAAGGTTTGCAAAAATTAATTGACTGGAGAATAGAAACTGGTGTTGACAAAAAAGCGTAAAAGATAATAAAATATATTATGGAAAAAAGAAATATTCCCATTGGCTTACCAAATATGGGTGTAGAAGAATGGGAAGCCTGTAGAGGACCTATAGAAAGTGGTTGGATTACTCAAGGACCAAAAGTAAAAGAATTTGAAACGTTGTTTGCCGAAAGACATAATGTAAAACACGCTTTTGCGGTATCTAATTGTACAACAGCTTTGCATTTAGGGTTATTGGCTTGTGGTGTAGAGCCTGGAGATGAGGTATTGGTGCCTGCCTTTACATGGGTATCTACGGCTAATGCTGTTAAATATTGCCACGCCACACCTGTATTTGTAGACATTGATATCAATACATTTAACATAGATATTGATAAAATTGCTGAAAAAATAACTTCAAAAACAAAAGCCATTATACCTGTGCATCTTTTTGGGTTATGTGCAGATATTGATTTAATAAAAGCGAAATTTCCTCAATTAAAAATTGTAGAAGATGGAGCTTGTGCTGCAGGTAGCGCCTTAGGCGATAGGCCTGCAGGTGGATTAGGAGATGTAGGTTGTTTTAGTTTTCACCCACGCAAAAGTGTAACAACTGGTGAGGGTGGAATGTGCACCACTAATGATGATGAGATAGCTGTTAAAATAGATAGGCTAAGAAACCATGGCGCATCTATATCTGAAGAGCAAAGACACCATGGACCTAAACCGTATATTTTATCTGCGTTTGAAGTGGTAGGATACAACTACAGAATGACAGATATACAAGGAGCTATTGGTGTAGTGCAACTAAAAAAGCTAGACCTGTTTATTGATGAAAGACAAAAATGGGCAGATTATTATGAGGAACAACTAAAAGATATTCCTTGGTTATATACCCCAAAAACACCAGAAGGGTATAAACATGGTTGGCAGAGTTATGTAACTTTTGTAGATGAAGCCAAAGCTCCCATGAAAAGGAATGATATAATGGAGTACCTACAACAAAATGGTATTTCTACAAGGCCAGGTACACATGCAATACATATGTTAGATGTATATGCCAAAATGTATGATATAAAACCATCTGACTATCCTGGTGCATTTGCTGCGGATCAATACAGCATGAGTATTCCAATGCACAACAAAATGGTAAAAGAAGATTTCGATTATATTATTCATTTTTTAAAAAACGTGGGTAAATAAATTATGTGTGGCATAGCTGGCGTTTTTAATTTTAGCAAACAACCTGTTTCGCACCAAACCATAAAAACAATGGTAGATGCCATGGCCCATCGTGGGCCTGATGGCGAAGGTTTGTACATAGATGAAAACATGGCACTCGGCCATAGACGTTTATCAATATTGGATATTTCTCCCAAAGGCGCACAACCCATGATGAGCCATAATGGTGAATGGGTAATAGTCTTTAATGGATGTATATATAATTATTTGGATTTAAGATTAGAATTAAAATCAAAAGGGCACGACTTTATATCTACAGGCGACACAGAAGTAATTTGCGAAGGGTTAGCAGAATACGGAACAAGTTTTTTTGAAAGACTAGACGGTATGTTTGCTGTAGCGGCATGGCATAAGCCAAGTAAAACTTTATGGCTCAGTAGAGATAGATTTGGTGTAAAACCACTCTATTATTATCAACAAAACGGTGTGTTACTTTTCGCATCGGAAATAAAAGCATTTTTAAAGCACCCTGCTTTTAAGGTAGAAGTAAACTTATCTGCATTAAATGAATATTTTACTTTTCAAAATGTTTTTACGTTTAATACCTTGTTTGCAGGTGTATCCATGTTGCCCCCGGCAAATACTGTAAAAGTAAATATTGATACACCACTATTGCACAATAGCTGGTGGGATTATGATTTTAGTGAGCCCGATAACAATATTAGTTTTGAGGAAGCTACAGAAGAAACAGAAAGGCTATTAACCAAAGCTGTATCCAAACAAATGGTAGCAGATGTGCCTGTAGGTAGCTATTTGAGTGGAGGCATGGATAGTGGATCATTGAGTGTGCTGGCAAGCAAACATGTAGGCAGACTTTATACCTTTACCGCAGGTTTTGAAATGAGTGATGTACAAGGCGTAGAAGCAGGATATGATGAAAGAATAGATGCAGAACTTACTGCCAATTTTATTAAGAGCGAACATTACGAACAAGTATTAAATGCTGGGGATATAAAATTTGCATTACCAAAATTGGTTTGGCATTTAGAGGATTTACGTGTGGGTATGAGTTATCCCAGCTATTATATAAGTAGGCTTGCTAGTAAGTTTGTAAAAGTATGCTTGCAAGGTACAGGTGGGGATGAATTGTATGGTGGATATCCTTGGAGGTATTACCGTGTTTTTCAATCGCTAAACCAAAAAGAATTTTTTAATAACTACTATGGGTTTTGGCAAAGACTTACCAATGATGAGGATAAACAACATCTTTTTCAACCCCATGTCTTAGAAAAAATAAAAATAGAAGAGCCTAGAGAAATATTTGAGCGGGTATTTACTTTTAATGAAAAACTTAAATATAGTACCGCAGAGGAGCAAATACAAAATAGTTTATACTTTGAAATAAAAACGTTTTTACCAGGTTTGCTTTTGGTGGGTGACAAGCTAGCCATGGCGCATGGGTTAGAAGAGCGCTTTCCGTTTTTAGATAATGATTTGGTTAACTTTGCTCAAAAGATACCTGTAAAACATAAGCTTGGTAATTTGGAGCTTATGAAAAAAGTAGATGAAAACCAGCTTGGCAATAAGCAAAAGGCGTACAGTGCTTTTGATGACGGTAAAAATGTATTGCGCAAAGCAATGAAAGATATTTTACCAGAAAAAATTGTTAACAGAAAAAAACAAGGGTTTAGTGCACCAGACGAAAGTTGGTATAGAGGAGAAAACGCTGCCTATGTAAAAGAATTATTATTGGGTAAAAATATATCTTGCCATCAATTTATACAGCCAGCGTTTATAGAAAAAACCATTTATGAACATTGCGAAAAAAGAATAAACCACCGTTTGTTATTATGGAGTTTAATGAATTTTGAATGGTGGTGTAGGTTGTTTTTACATAATGAAAAAATATGAAAGATAGAGAAGATTTTTTGAAAGATGATGCTGTAAAAGCCTTGTTTAATGAAGTGGTAACTCTAAGGGAAAAACTCAGTGTGTTATTCAAACAAAAATACAATCGCTCCTTACCTTTTAATGAGTTATTATTTGACAGATGGGAAAAAGCACGTCAATTAGGATTTGGCACAGGTACATCTATTTACGATTCTGTGATAGTCTTTGGAGAGGTTAAAGTTGCTGAAAATACTTGGATTGGTCCAAATGCAATTTTAGATGGTACTGGAGGGTTAGAAATTGGAAGCAACTGTAGCATAGGTGCAAATAGCCAAATATATACACACGATTCAGTAAAGTGGGCTATAAGCGGAGGTAAAGCCCCTTACGATTATGCTTCCACAAAAATTGGTAATAATGTTTTTATTGCACCCAATGTTTTAATAGCAAAAGGTGTTGAGATTGGAGACGGCTGTATTATAGGTGCAAACAGTTTTGTAAACAAATCATTCCCTAGTGGAAGTAAAATAGCTGGAAACCCAGCAAAAGAAATATAAATGGAAAAACTAAAAGCGTTATTTGCAAAAGAAATTTTTATTAATACAAATACGATTTCATTTGAAGATGCTAGTATAAAAAAAGCGGAAAACCAGAATCAAACATCAGATATATTTTCTGATAAATGGGTAGAAGCTGCAGAATATGAAAGTATTGATAAAATGTATTCTTTTCAATTAGATTGGTTTTTGAAATTGTATGGTTTTGAAACCAAAGAAAATTTAATTGCCTTTTTAAAAGACAAACATACCATCATAGACACAGGGTGTGGGTTAGGGTATAAAGCCGCATGGTTTGCAGAATTGGCACCACATGCCATTGTTTTGGGCACAGACATTTCTGATGCAATAGATGTTGCTGCAAAAAATTATGCTCATATACCAAACCTGTATTTTTTTAGAGGAGATATAGCGAATACTGGATTAAGAAACGGGGTTATAGATTTTACCGTTTGCGATCAAGTTATTATGCATACCGAGATACCAGAAAACACTTTTAAGCATTTGTGTGATATCACTTCTACTAAAGGGGAGTTTGCTTGTTATGTTTATTCTAAAAAAGCATTGCCAAGAGAATTGGTAGATGATTATTTTAGGAAAGCAACACATGTTATACCCAATGATAAAATGTGGGAGTTGAGTACACAATTAACAGAGCTTGGAAAAACTTTATCTGATTTAAATGTAAGTTTTACAAGTCCTGATATACCAGCATTAGGTATAAAAGGCGGGGTTTATGATATTCAAAGATTTATTTATTGGAATTTCTTAAAGTGTTTTTGGAAAGAAGATTGGGGTTTTGAATTGAGCAGAAGTACAAATTATGACTGGTATGCACCGAGCAATGCAAAACGATTTAGCAAAGAAGAATTTTTGCAAATGGGAATAGACAATAAAATGGAATTAACTTTTTTACATCAAGAAGAAGCTTGTTATAGTGGTAGATTTAAAAAATAATAAATGGCTATAGATTCACAATATAAAATTTGTACTAGATGTATTTATGATGAAAGGGTAGCCAGTATTACTTTTGACGAGAAAGGCGTATGTAACTATTGCCATCAAGTAGATACGCTTGTAAAAGAATATGGTACTGGGCAACAGAAGGGTTTGGACACTCTTAATGGAATTGTAGCAGACATAAAAAAAGCTGGAAAAAATAAAAAATATGATTGTGTGGTGGGTGTAAGTGGTGGTACAGACTCTTCTTATATGATTTATTGGGCACTTAAAAATGGCCTAAGACCCTTAGCTGTTCATTATGATAATACTTGGAATACTGCAATAGCCACTGAAAATATTAGAAAGGTTCTACAACACTGGAATGTAGATTTGTATACGCATGTAATAGACAATAAAGAATCTGACGATATTTTTAAAAGTTTTTTTGAAGCTGGTGTTGCCGAAATAGAAGCAGCTACAGATTTAGCTTTAGCAGAAACAATGTACAGAGCTGCGGCAGAATACAAAGTAAAATATGTTTTAGAAGGGCACTCTTTTGTTACAGAAGGGATTTCTCCACTAGGTAAAAATTATTTTGATGGTAAGTACATACAAACAATACACAAAAGGTATGGGAAAAAGAAAATAAACTCTTATCCTTTAATGTCTTTTTACCAATTTATAAAATGGACAGTATTTTTTAAGATTAGGAAGATTAGACCTTATTGGTATATGCAATATTCGAAAGAAGAAGCTATGGCTTTTTTAAAGAAAGAATGCGGGTGGACGTACTATGGAGGTCATCATCTTGAAAATAGAATGACTGCTTTTTTTCATAGCATCTATGCCCCTCAAAAATTCGATGCAGACTTTAGAAACAATACGCTTAGTGCGTTAGTAAGAAATGGAAAAATGAGTAGAGAAGATGCTTGGAAGGAATATAGTTCTCCACCAAAAATTGAATCGGAGTTGCTTGGTTATTTTAAAAAAAGACTGGGGCTTACAGATACTCAATATGATGACAAAATGAAGGAGAAGCCAAATTATTGGTGGCAGTTTCCTACCTATAAAAAACGTTTTGAATTGCTAAGGCCCGCTTTCTTTATATTGGCAAAAGCCAATTTAGTGCCCATGAGTTTTTACTTAAAATATTGCTTTCCTGTAAAAAATAAATAAATATATAAATTGAAAATATTCAGAACAAAAAAATTCTCCTTTTTTTTATTTACCTTATATATATTTTCGGCAAATGCGCAGATTGGAAATAATGTAATTAATGGTATAAAAGTAAACGTTAAAAAGTTTGGAGCAAAGGGTGATGGGAAAACGAATGATTATTTTGCCATTCAAAAGGCAATTTTAAAATTGAACGAATTAAAGACAGGTGTTTTATATTTTCCAGCAGGAATATATAAAGTGGATAATTATTGTAAACAAAATGAGTATGGGAAAATACTAAATAATATTAACCACTTTAATTTTATTGGACTAACCAATTTTTCAATTATTGGTGAGAATAAATCTGTAATATCAATAAAGGGTAATTATCATAAAAAATCAGATTTTATTGGTAAGGGGGAAAAATATGGGCACAGCTATGACCATCAAATTTCATTTGTATTCAAAGGGTGCAAAAATATTACAATTAAAAATATTGAAATAAATGGAAACTGTGATAAAATGACAAGGGATGAAAATATATTAGAAAATATGTCTTTCGGATTTATTTTTGGTGAAAGTTTTACAGATACAGTTGAAAACGTTTTAATGGAAGATTGCTACGTTCATCATATTTCTACAGATGGCGTGTGTTGGAAAGGTATTGGAGGAAATTTTTTAGGAAGGAATTTAACATTAAAAAATAATGGAAGGTGTGCTTTTAGCATTGTGCAAGGAAAAAATTTTAATTTTAAGAATTGTTCTTTTTCAGAAACAGGGGTTACAGGAAGTTATCAAAGCCATTCCCCCAACACAGGATTTGACGTAGAAAATGAAAGCTTTACAACAATTGAAAATATTTTTTTCGATAGTTGTAAATTCATACTAAATAGAAGTATGCAGTTTATTGCTACAGGTACAGATGGTATTGGGGCTGGAAGGGTTCAAAACATTCATTTAAAAAATTGTCTTTTTCAAGAAAATAGAAAAATTGAGCCAGTTGCAGACAGGGCTGTTTGCATAAATACAGACAATAGCAGCATTACAAATTCTATAATTAAAGGAACACTAAATTTTGATGTAAATGGATGCCTTGGTTATGTTCAACCCAACTCAGGAGTTCTTATTAGAAACTGTAAGATAGCTACTAATGGGTATGGCATAAGGTTGAGTTGTCCATTTAAAGTTGCAATAGATAATTGTGTTGTGGAGCAAAATGCTAATCTAGATAGCAGCTCAGCATCTCTTAATTTTCCTTTTATAAGTACGGGAAAACAAGTAAGTATAACAAATAATGTATTTATATATCATTCAAGTAATTGGAGGCAATCAAATATGACTATGCCTTGGGATTATAATAATTTAATTCAAGGAGGAGAATCAGTTTCTAATAATAAATTTTTTTTAAAGGAAGATCAAAAAACGAAATTAAAAAAAGATCAAAAATATATCATAACTATTGATGAAAAGTTTCTTAAATACAATCAAATTTTGGGTACTAGTAAAATAGTTTTTAATCAATATTAATATAGCAATAATGATTACTATCGTAAATTATGGAATGGGAAATCTCGGATCTGTACTAAATATGTTTAAGCGAATAGGAGTAGAGGCTCAGATCTCAAATAATATAGATGAGATAGAAAAGGCAAAAAAGTTATTACTTCCAGGTGTAGGGGCATTTGATGCTGCTATGGAACTAATAAATAAGAGTGGTTTACTACCCGTGCTCAATTACAAAGCACAAGAGGAGAAAATTCCAGTTTTAGGAATTTGCCTAGGTATGCAATTGCTTACCAATGGAAGTGATGAGGGGGTTTTAAGTGGATTAAAATGGATAGATGCAGATACAAAGAAATTTGAATTTTCGAACAATAATATGAAAGTGCCACACATGGGGTGGAATTTTATACAGCCGCAAAATATAAGCCCATTGATGAAAGAATTAGATAAAGATTCTAAGTTTTATTTTGTGCATTCGTATTATGTACAATGCAAAAATGAAGAAGATGTATTGGCAAACACTTTGTATGGTAATCCTTTTCATGCCATCATTAATCATCAAAATATTTATGGTGCACAATTCCACCCCGAAAAAAGCCATAAATACGGCATGCAATTATTAACCAACTTTTCAAAGATATAATATGCTACAAACAAGAATCATACCTTGCTTGCAACTTATAGATGAAAGTTTGGTAAAGGCTGTACAATTTGGTAAATACGGTTATATAGGTGATCCATGTAACACAGTGAGGATATTTAATGAATTAGAGGTAGATGAACTTTGCTTTTTAGACATTAGAGCAAGTAGAGAAAATAGAGTTCCTAATTATAAAATATTACAAGAAATATCTGACGAGTGTTTTATGCCTTTAAGTTATGGAGGGGGCATTACAACATTTGAACAAGCTAAAAAAATATTTAGTATCGGTTTTGAAAAAGTAATATTAAATACGCAAGCTTTTCGAAATCCTGATTTGGTTACACAAATTTCTACGCATTTTGGTGTGCAAGCTGTAGTAGTTTCTATAGATTTTAAGAAGCAAGGAAATATATACAACGCTTACATAAATGATGGTAAGGAAAAGATAAAAGAGGATATATTAACTTACATAAAAAGGATAGAGCATGCTGGGGCTGGTGAAATATTATTAACGTCAATTGATAGAGAAGGCATGTGGAATGGATTTGATATAGACTTTGTAAAATACATTACAAGTAATACAAAACTACCCGTAATAGCACATGGAGGCGCAGGAAGTATAGAAGACATTGCTAATGTTGTGAAAAATGGGGATGCATCCGCCGTTGCTTTAGGAAGTATGCTCGTTTATCAAAAAAAGGGAATGGGGGTATTGGTAAATTTTCCTGATATTGAAAAATTGGCTAAAGTCTTATTGTAACAATTGAGTCTTTTTAGAATTACCTCGTATTTTTTAAACTCAATTTCTAACCATTAATTAAAAAAATTGGAAAAATATATTAAAGGAAATTATTCTAATAGCACAAAACCTAAATCAGCAGCATGAAAATAGCTTTGATAGGAAATGTTTGTAATAATATGTACAATATTGGCTTAGCCTTAAAAAAGCACACTTCTATTACACCTCATTTATATATTGGCGAAAACACTGATATACATTCTAATCCTTTGCATAATGACCCCAATGCAAAAAATCAAATGGATTGGGTATTTTATGACAAAAGATGGGAGCCTACTTTAGTCTTTAAAAAACTAAACTTTACGTTTATTAAAAAACTAAGAAGCGAAAAATATGATATTATTATAGTTTCGGATATAGGTGTATGGCTAGCCCCATTTGTAAAGCACACAAAATTTTATTTTTGGACTACAGGTGCAGATATAACTAGAATGCCATTTCCAATTACATTTAATTTTTTATATAAAGGGTTTAAATCTAAATGTAAAGCTTGGTCTATGGCAATAATTCAAAGATGGAGTATAAAATATATTGATTATTTTTTGACTCAACCTTTTATGCCATTCAAGCTGGCATTAAAAAAACTTAACATACCCGCAAATAGAATTTTAAATGCATATTTCCCAATTATATTAAATACTGATATTTTTAAATTTAATGATAAATACGTTGAAAAACTATCAATAGAAAACCTACAAAAGTTAAGTAATTTTAAGTTTAAGATATTTCATCCAAGTAGAATAATGATTTCAAAAAATGAAGCATTGATTAATTCTGGTCAATGGAAAGGAAATGAAATGTTATTAGAAGGTCTTAGAGTATTTATCGATAAATATGGTGTAAATGATATTTGTATTTTTTTACCTCAAAGGAAGAGTTCAATGGAGATGGAAAGTTTTAAAAATTCAATTATTCAATTACATTTAGAAAAAAATGTTGTTTGGGTAAATGGAGTCAATGATGAAGGCTTCGATAAACAAGAAATGGTTGCTTTATACTCTTTGTCTGATTTAGTTGTTGATGAATTTGGAATTGGTTGGTTTGGCTCTATCGTTGTAGAAGCCGCTGCTTGTAGTAAACCAATAATGTGCTACCTTGACCAAGAAGTAATGCAAGAATTGTATCCTTGGCACCCTATCATATCTGTAAACACGCCCGAAACAATAGCAGAGGAAATAGCAAAACTATATTACGATAAAAACTATTCAACTCTTAAGGGTATTGAAGGGAGGAACTGGGCTTTAGAATTTCATAGTTCGATAAACGCAGGGAAGAAATATGCAAAAGAATTAGTTACAGTTATTAATAAAAAGTAATGAATTCAAATTTCATAAAAAATCTTGGAAAAAATATATTGGTATATGGATTAGGTAATTTTTCGTACAGCCTTGTTCAACTTATTACTATGCCCATTGTGCTACATTCATTACCTAAAAATGATATAGCTAGTTGGAATATATTGTTACTCTTGGGCACTATAGTAATAGCTATTTGTACTTTTGGTATGGATGCTGCTACCGGAAGGTTTTGGGCAGATGAAGAAAATAAAGAAAAAAAAGCAGTTATTTTTTCTACAGCATTTTATTTTAATATTTTTATTTCATTATTATTTGCAACAATAATGTTGCTTGCTGCAAGCACAATATCATCAAAATTAAATTTGCAGCAAAACCACATCAATGCATACTATTTATTGTTGCTTTGGATACCATGCATTATCATAAATCAATTTTTTCAAAATTGGTATAAATGTACTTTTCAAAAAACCATTTTCACACTTACATTAATTTTACAATCTAGTATTTATTTGTTTGGCTTACTCTATCTTAAGTTTACCCAATCTTTATCATTGTACAATGTATTAATGGTACTTTTATTGAGTCAGGTTGGGGTTATAGTACTAGGTATTTATTCTGCAAAAAAAATGTTTACTTTAAAAGTGAGTACAATCCTTTTAAAAAAGATGATTGCTTATGGATTGCCTTTTTTGGTGTTTGCATTTGGATACAATTTTTTAATGGGTATGGATAGATTTTTTTTAAAAAAAATACCTGGAGATGAGCAATATTTTGCAGTATATTCAACTGCAGTGAGAATTACTGCCATAATGAGTATGGTACTTTCAGCATTTAATTTTGCCTTTAGTGGCTTTTCTTTATCTATTATAAATACACACGATGCAGGAAAAAGGTTTGGTATTTTACAAAATATTTTTTTAATATTTATAACATATAGTGGCGTTTGCTTTCTTGCATTGCAACAACCTATAATAACAATCCTAGCTGGCAAAAATTATCTTAGTGCTGTATCTTTCTTTCCAAGCTTAGTAGCTTCAAGTATATTATATGGTTTATTTTCTTTTGCCCAATTAGGAATAATAAAATCAAAAAAAAGCTTTTTAGGTGTTGTTGTTTTGCTTGTAAGTAGCCTAATTTGTTTTATTATAAATTTTCTACTGGTAAACAAATTTAAAGGCCTTGCTACTGCAAATGCATTGTTAATAGCCAATGCCTGTATGTGTGTTGGGGCCTATTATTTTTCTCATAAATATATAAAAACAAAACATGAGCTAAAGCTTTATGCTTCAATAACGATAGTTTTTGTAGCTTTTTCTTTTCTTAGTAGATATAATTTTTCTCCAGCAATGTATTTAGATAGTTTTATTAAACTCATTATTTGTACAGCAGTTTTTGTGAGCGTTTTTTTTAAAAGAATAAAGAATATCTATATTTACAGCAAAGACAACATTTAACAACCGAAAGATTTTTAAAGCACACATGAGAATTAACATAATTATACCTACCATAAAGCTAGCTGGAGCCGAAAAACGATTTGTTTTTATGTTTATGTCATTGGTAGAGAAGAGACCAGAAACATATTTATTTATTACAAAAGAGTTATATCAAGAGGCAGAAGAATCTACAGAGTTTAACAAAATAATACAGCATAAAAACAATATTGTAATTACAGCTTTTAAAAACGGCGTAATAAGTAGATATGTGTTTTTAAATTATTTTTTAAAATCATACCCCACTTCAATAAATCATTTTGTATTGTGGTTTCCAATAAGGCTTTTTTATGGGCAAATTAAAACCCTCTTCACGTTTCCTGCTAATGATTATAAAAGGTTATTTCCATATTACAAAAGAATAATCATAAACTATTTTTTTTTAAAAGCAAAAAAAGTAGATTTACTTGATGGCAATGTTTTTAATTATCTTACAAAGAGATTTAAATCGTTTAATCAAAAATTTTACTTAACGCCTAATTCATGTATTAATACTGATTTTTTCAATTATGATAAAAATCAAAAAAAAAATAATGATGTGGTTTTCCTTGGTCGTTTTGATGATCAAAAGCAAAGCATGCGATATCTAAAACAAATTCCTCAAATTCATACTCATCTAAAACAAAAAGGAATTATTGTTAATACATATTATTTGGTTGGATTTGGAGATAGAGAAATGGAAATGAAAAAAGAATTAGGAGAAAAGAAGTTTGACAATATACCCGTTGAAATTTTGCATACAACAAACCCTGAACTAATACTTAGAAAATCAAAAGTGTTTTTATCATTACAACAATTTAATAATTATCCCTCAAGAGCACTTATGGAAGCAATGGCCTCTGGTAATTTGCCTATTGTTACAGATGTAGGAACAACAAAATTATTAGCCAATGAAACCTTTGCAGCGTTTGTGCCAAAAAATTTTGATGCTGTAGATATAGCTAAATCCATAGAAGCCATACTATCATTGCCAGAGAAAGACTTTTATCAAAAAGCGCAATTGGCAAGAGAGGTTATTTTAAAAGATTTCACATTAGAAAAAATGGAAAACTACTATGTAAACTTATATGATAATATTTAATATCACATGGTTCAACCTAAGTAGATTTATGTATTTATAATTTTCGTAGCTATTTTTGAATCAACTTTTTTTAGGTAATACATATATAGTAAAGAAAATACATAAAAACTTAAACACGCTGCTTTGTATCTAACCAAGCTACCAAAATTTCCGCTTGCTAAACCCAACATAAAACCCAATATGATACTGTAAAAAAAAGATATAAAAATATATTTGTTTTTAAAAATAGACGAAAAAAAGTAACCGGCCCCCACTTTAAAAAAAATATATAACGTAAATCCAATAAATAAAGAGCTTTCTATACAAGAAAGTAACATAATTGCGCTCTTTGCCTCCCACAAAAAAGGCCTAAAAAAGGTAACAACAATGCCGCTTGGTATCATAGACAAAAAATTTGCTATGCTGCCATCTAGCGTGCCAATATCATACGCAGAGGCTGCTTCGGAATTCATGGTTTCTCCAATCCTTGCACCCTGTGTAGTAGCTAGCTTTTCTATATTAGACAAGATTAAATCGTTTAATAAAAGATTTTGCAGATAGTCGAAATTTATAGCTATCGCAAATAAAGAAACTGCTACTGACAATACTATTAAAGAATATCTTAGAAAAAAGTTTTTAATATGGTTAAAAGAACTAATTACCACAGCCAAAATGAGTGGTGCTCCTATAGCAATTATTATTTGTGGTTTAAATTTAAAAATAAAAAAAGCCAATACAAAAATCCACAGTAACTTAATTAGTTTGTAGCCTTTAAATTTTAAAATTACTGACAGCAATAAACAAAGTAATGCATAGGAAACACTGTCTCTTAAAAGTCCTGAGCTCCAAAGAACAATAGAGGGAATAAAAAAAACTGTATAAAAAATCCAATCTGGTTTTAATGGCATGAGTTTAATAATTTTCAAAAAAAGTAACCAGTTGCATAAAAAGCATACAAAACTTACAATAATTGATAACGATACATATTCTCCCAAATTAAATAGTTGGAGGAAGTACATAAATTTTACAAAAAAAAGCCAATCAGGGTTATTTGCAATACGATAGGTTTGTCCTGTATCTGGGTTAGCGTCTAATATTGTATCTGGCTCAGCTAAGAAAGTATTTATTATATTCAAATTTTTTACCTTGGCTGTGTGTTCAATGTTGGTAATACCTTCATAATAAGACAACGTATCACCAAAGCCATAATAAAATAAAAAAACCCAGCAAACAAAGAAGCATCCAAACATTTTTAAATGTAGCGCTTTAAAAAAATATTTATACGTGATATCGTTTATATGTTTCTTTCTTATAAAAAAGCCAATGGCATAAACTAACATTAAATAAATGAAAGAGAAAACTATATCTTTAATGGTCATAAATTATTTAATAAAAGAATGGTTATATTCGTTTTTTTATTACTTTTTTGCTAAAGTAACCCAATTTTTTATAAATATTAGTTTTAAAAAGAAACTATCAAATATTGAAAGCTAATTAATAATTATGTGTGGAATTGCAGGATTTATTGATTTTAAAAAACAAAGTAGTATCGCTATTTTAAAAAAGCAAACAGATACTTTATATCATAGGGGTCCCGACGGTGAAGGGCATGAGATTTGTGATACCGAAAATGCTCAAATAGGTTTAGGGCATAGGCGTTTATCTATTATAGACCTTACACAAGGTGGTAGCCAACCCATGTTGTATGCTAATTTTAAAATTATTTTTAATGGAGAAATTTACAACTTCAACGAAGTAAAGGAAGAGTTAAAACAAATGGGACATTCTTTTTCTAGTCATTCAGATACTGAAATGATATTACATGCTTTTCAGCAATGGGGAATAAAGTGTATAGAAAAATTTATTGGTATGTTTGCTTTTGTTGTTTATGATGAGGATAAACAAGAAATATATTGTATAAGGGATAGAGCTGGGGTAAAACCTTTTTTTTATTACTGGCACGATGGCCTATTTATTTTTGGAAGCGAATTAAAGGCTTTGATAGCTCATCCAAATTTTAAGAAAGAAATAGACCTTAACGCTGCAGCAAGTTTTATGCAATTTGGCTATGTACCCACACCTTATTGCATATGGAAGTTTACACATAAATTAAAAGCTGGTCATTATCTCAAATTTGCGATTCAACATTCACAGTTTACGATTACACAATATTGGAATGTGTATGATTCATACAACAAACCAAAACTTACCATAAGCTTTGAAGAAGCAAAAAATGAAACAGAAAAACTTTTAAAAAGTGCTTGCGATTATCGCATGGTGGCAGATGTACCAGTAGGCGTATTTCTAAGTGGTGGATATGATAGCTCCACTGTAGCTGCATTATTACAAAAAGACAGAACCGATAAAATAAAAACGTTTACCATAGGTGTGCCAGATGCAGGCCTTAATGAAGCACCTTACGCAAAGGATATAGCAAAACACCTTGGTACAGATCATACAGAGGTTTATTGTACTGAAAAAGAAGCATTGGAAATGATTGAAGATTTGCCATTTAATTATGACGAGCCTTTTGCAGATAGCAGTGCAATACCCACTACATTGGTTAGTAAAATGGCACGCAAAGATGTAACAGTGGCTTTAAGTGCAGATGCTGGAGATGAAGTTTTTGCAGGTTACAACAGGTACGATTATATTTTAAAACATGGTAAAAAATTAAATGCTTCTCCTCTAATAATAAGAAAAGCCATAGCAAGTATTATGAACATAGTACCTGCAAATAAAATACCTGTTTTAAAACACAAATATAATTTTCATAACAGATACGAAAAAACCAAAAACTTATTATTAAATCCTTCTATGCAGAATATCATGCTAAGCCTGAGTCAGCATTACAATAATGAGCAAGTTAAAAAATTATTTATACATACAATATCTGCCTTACCTACTGCTTTTGAGAGCAAAGAACTTAAGCCACTATATTATGATGATTTAAGTTTTATGCTAGCCATCGATTATCAAAATTATATGTTAGATGATATTTTGCAAAAAGTAGACAGGGCAACTATGACGGTAAGCCTAGAAGGTAGAGAGCCTTTTTTAGATCATAGGGTAATAGAATGGGCGGCACAATTGCCAAATGAATACAAATATAACAATGGAAGCAAAAAATTTATTTTAAAAGAAATAAATAAAAAATATATTCCAGAAAGTTTAATGAATAGGCCTAAGATGGGGTTTGGTATTCCTATTGCAAAGTGGCTTTCAGTAGATTTAAAAGATATGGTGTACGATTATTGCGGCCATCAAAAAATAGTTTCTCAAAAAATATTTAATGCTTCTGAGATTGAAAAATTATTAAATGATTTTTATGGAGGCAAAGAGGAACTGGCCAACAAAGTATGGTATTTACTAATGTTTCAAATGTGGTTGAATAAGTGGGTATAAGGAAACCTGTATTTCTTAGTTAAAAAATGATATTTTTGCAGCAATTGCAATAATCAACTTACATTAAAAAAAATCAATAGCTTAAAATACCTACTAAAAGAGGTATTTTCCCAATTTTTACCTCATGATTCTATTTAATCAAGATTACATAAAAAAAGAAACCGTTTTAAAAAAAGACATTTATCATTTTAAATTAGGGGGAAACAATATAGACCCAATAACAGTAGAATCTTTTGGAGAAGAATGGTCAAAATTTGCAAATTTTTCTGAGGAAGAGATTAATTATAATGGAAATTTATATTTTGATATTGTAGATAAAGTTTGGCTTAAGGATAAAACCGTATTGGATGTAGGATGTGGCACAGGAAGATGGATGCACTATGTATCAAGCCATTGTAAACATATTGATGGTGTGGACCCAAGTAAAGCCGTGTATTCAGCGGCTACATTGTTAGAATCAAAAGAAAATGTTCGTATTTCTATTTCGGATGTAGACAACTTACCTTTTGAAGATGAAAGTTTTGATTTGGTATATAGTTTAGGTGTATTGCATCATATACCTGATACCTTAGAAGCAATGAAAAGCTGTGTAAAAAAAATAAAAAAAGGAGGCTATTTTTTGGTTTACTTGTACTACAATTTGGACAATAGAGGTGTAGCTTTTAAAACGTTGTTTTATTTGTCAAATTTATTGAGAAGCGTAGTATCAAAATTACCAGCAGGATTAAAAAAAGTTGTAGCAGATGTTTTAGCAATAGTTTTATACTTGCCTTTTATTTTAATTACAAAATTTTTTAACTTACTCGGGCTAGAAAAAATGGCAGCTAAAATACCATTATCATATTATGCCAAGCAAAGCTGGAATATAATAAGAAATGACAGCCTTGATAGATTTGGTACACCTTTAGAACAAAGGTTTACCAAAATTGACATTGAGAACATGATGAAAGAATGTGGCTTACATGAAATTAAATTTTCAAATTTGGAACCTTATTGGCATGCCATCGGAAAAAAAATATAAAACATATTTAAAGACTAAATTTTTGAATTTTTGAAATGAATAAAAGGAAGTTTGTATTTTTGAAAAAATTACTTATATCTCAAATAAAAAAATAGATACTTCTACAAATAAACTTTGCATTTTATTAGAATTGATGCGATCAAAACAAAGAGATGAGAAAAAAAACAATTCTTTTGGGGCTAAATGAACTGAATTTTGAAATCATAGAAAAATATATCGAATTAGGTTTTTTGCCCAATTTTAAAGTATTGTTTGCCAAGTATGGATATAAAAATACCATTTCTGAAAACAAATATGAATTATTAGAGCCTTGGATACAGTGGGTAACCATACACACAGGAAAAACATATGATGAACACCAAATATTTAGGCTGGGAGATATTGTAGATCATAAAAACCTCTCTCAACTTTGGAATGTAGCGGAAGAAAAAGGACTATCTGTAGGCGCAATATCTCCATTTAATGCAAGAAATGATCTAAAAAACCCTTTATTTTTTATACCAGATCCTTGGACAAAAACCACCGTGTCTGGCACTCCGCTCTTAAAAAAATTATCCGAAGCAGCATCTACTTCGGTAAATGATAATGCAAATGATGAAGTAAGTAAATCTTCTTTATTTACTATTTTTAAATCATTTTTAGCTTATGTCCCTTTTTCGAGGTGGTTTAGCTATTTTCCACTTGCGGCTAAGATTACAAAGCCAAGTGTAAAAGCAGTTATATTTGATTCATTACTGGGAGATGTATTTTTTTACCAATGGAAAAAACATCTGCCAGATTTTTCAAGTTTATTTTTAAATACTGGTGCACATACACAACATCATTATATGTTTAATGCAAGTGTATATACAGGCAGTTTAAAGAACCCCGAATGGTATTGCCCAGCTAACCACGACCCATTAATTATCATTTTGAAAGAATATGATAAAATTTTAGGTAAGTTATTGGTATTACCAAATACAAGATTATTTATTGCAACTGGCTTGCATCAAAACCCACATAATCATGTTACCTATTATTGGCGGTTAAAAAATCATAGCCAGTCTTTAAAAGAACTTGGAGTTACAGAATTTGTAGAAGTTATACCACGAATGAGTAGAGATTTTTTAATAACATTTATAACCAATGGACAAGCCATAAAAGCGGAAGCAATTTTGGGTTCATATGTTTCTACAAAAGAAGGACTGCCAATATTTACAATAGATAATAGAGGTACAAGTTTATTTATAGAGCTTACTTATGATAATAATATAGATGAGATGCTTGAAATTAATTCTTCAATTGCCAATATACAATTGAAACTAAAACCTCTTGTATCTTTTGTAGCTATAAAAAATGGTGAGCATAATGGAATTGGGTATTTTATAGATACTGCTACTACTCAAAGTAAAAAGGAGTCCATTCCATTAAAAGAAACATTTTCTATCATTTCAAATTCCTTTTAGTGGCAACCATTAGAGTTTTGCGGGTATTAAACAGAACCAACCTTGGAGGTCCTGTGTATAATGCAACATTTTTATCTGCTTTTTTAGATGATAATTTTGAAACTTTGCTAATATCAGGTATGCCTAATGATGATGAATTAGAATACAACGATTTCGTAAGTAAGTACCATATAAATTACAAACAAATAAAACACTTAGAAAGAGAAATTTCAATTACAAAAGATTTTAAAGCGTTTAAAGAAATAAAAAAAATTGTAAAAGAATTTAAACCTCACATTATACACACCCATGCTGCAAAAGCCGGGTTAGTAGGCCGATTGGTGGCTATTTATTGTAGAACACCCATTATTTTACATACGTTTCATGGGCACGTTTTTCATAATTATTTCGGAAAGTTAAAAACGACATTTTATATTTTACTAGAGCGATTTTTAGCAAAATGGAGTACGGGAATCGTTACAATTTCTTTACTACAAAAAAATGATTTGGTAAATATTTATAAGATAGCGCCAGAGCACAAAACGTTTCTTATACCTTTAGGATTAGATTTAGACCCTTTTTACACAGATCAAGAAACTAAAAGAAGGTTATTTAGAGAAAAATTTTTTATACAAAAGGATGAAATTGTAATAGGAATAATAGGACGATTGGTGCCTATAAAAAACCATGCGCTTTTTATAAATGGAATAAATGAAGTTTTACAAAAAACAAAAAAGAAAATTCGGATACTCATTATAGGAGATGGTGATGAAAGGCAAAATATTATTGACCATCTCACACAATTAAAAATAGCTTACAATTATTTTCCTGAAAGTAAAGAGCCAACATTATGTACACTTACAAGTTGGCTCACACAAATGGATGAAGTGTATGCAGGCTTAGATATAATAGCATTAACTTCTTTAAATGAAGGTACACCGGTATCGTTAATAGAAGCCCAAGCTGCTTGTAAGCCCATAGTAACTACAAATGTTGGTGGTGTAAGTGATATTGTCTTAGAAAACAACACTGCCTTTATTACCCCAACAGAAGATGTACAAGCCTTCGCAAATGCAATACTGCAACTTACAGAAAATGATGAGCTAAGAAATCATATGGGCAAAAATGGCTACCAACATGTAAAAGCAAAATTTGATAAAATGCGATTGGTAGATGATATGCAAAAACTGTATGAAAAGCTATTAGAAAAAAAAGGAATTAAATTTCTATAAAATTATTACATGTTTTATGAAAGAAAATAAATTATACAAATTGCTTAATGATATTGAAAAACATGTTCCTAATTTGAAATAAAGCATGAATAAAATGCCAAAACGTATAGATGTGCTTTCTACCATAATAGTGTATTATGAAAAAGTAAGCATTGTTATTTTATCATCTTCTGTAGGTTAGCATACAGAGCATGCTTTGATGGCATTAATTAATGTTACAGAAAATATTAAACAATCAAAATTCGAGGAATTTATACTAATTTTTAAATCGTTAGAACAATTATTTTTACTTTAATTAATATCAAGAGGTAAAGCCAAAGCACTAAAATCTGTACAGCCCAAAACGGATATTACATAGGTAGTATACAAACAAAATTGCCATTAGTAAAAGAAAAAGTAACTGAGTTTTACAAGATACATAAAAACAAGCTTTTTGCACATCCTTACATTGGCAATGTAAAACTAAGTAGATGTATAAAATTTTTGGCATACATACTGCACATTATTGGCAATACAGACTAAAACAAAACCTCTGTTTCAATTTAAACGCTTACTAAATGGAACAATGAACAGATAATACAATAGATAGGTATCAAGCAACATATTTTTAAATAATTGCTAATTGCCATTTTATAGTATTTTCATCTTAAAGAGAAGGATTTTCTAAATTACTGATAGATGATGCTGCCATTGGAAGACCAATAGTAGCAGTTGATATAATTGGTAGTAGAGATGCAGTTGCACCTAATGTAAACGGATTTTTGCCAAAATATAAAAAACACAAATGAGCTAATTAACTACAAAGAATTAAGAATTAAATTGGATAAGGAAAGCAGGGCAATTGCCGATACAAAATATAGCATACTAAATCTTATTAATAAAACGATTGAAACTTATTTTCTTGTGTAAAAAACATTAATTTTACACAGCAATAAAATTGCTCTATAACTTAAATATTTTTAGGAAGAATTATAAAATGAAGAAATTTTCAAAAAATCAAATAACGGGGAAAGAATATGAAATTCTTAACAGCTTAAACGACCAATTTGCAATAAATAATTTTTTAAACGCAAATCACAACAAACCTGTAGTGGTAGTACAAGGGCTTGGCTTTGTAGGCGCAGTAATGAGTTTAGTATGTGCCAATGCTTTAACAAAAGACTATGCAGTGATTGGCATTGATTTGGCCAACGAAAATACTTATTGGAAAATTTGCTCTATCAACGAAGGCATTTTTCCTGTTGTAGCATCCGATCCTAAAATTGAACAATTTTACAAAACAGCAAAGGAAAAAAATAATCTGTTAGCTACTTTCGATCCTTACGCTTATTCTGTTGCAAATGTTATTATAGTAGATATTAATTTGGATGTAAAAAAAACATCTAATTACGATAATGAACTGTTAAACTACGATGTGGATTTAACTGCGTTTAAAAGAGCCATTGAAGCTATTGGCAATAATTGCAAAGAAGATGCTTTAATATTGGTAGAAACAACAGTACCTCCAGGCACTTGCCAAAAAATTGTAAAACCCATTATTGACGAATGTTTACAAAAAAGGGGTTTGTCTATTCAAAAGTATGCACTTGGGCATTCTTACGAAAGGGTAATGCCTGGGCCAGATTACATTAACTCTATTCAAAATTTTTATAGAGTATATTCTGGTATCGACGAAAAAAGTGCCGATAGAGTGGAAGTTTTTTTAAAAACAATTATTAGCACTACCCAATATCCTCTTACTAGGTTAGGTAATACCAATGCCACCGAAATGGCAAAAGTGTTAGAAAATTCTTACCGTGCTATGAATATTGCTTTTGCACAAGAATGGAGCAGATTTGCAGAGGAAGCGGAAGTTAATATATATGAAGTTGTAAATGCAATAAGACAAAGACCAACTCATGCTAATTTAATGTACCCTGGCATTGGTGTTGGCGGATATTGTTTAACAAAAGATCCTTTATTAGCTTCTTGGGCAAAGCAAAATCTTTTTAATAGTAAAGAGGCTTTGGTGCAAAGTGAAACTGGTGTAAAAATTAATGACAAAATGCCGCTTTTTGCTTTTCAATATTTTGTTAGCCAATACAAACTGTCTTTAAGCCAAAAAAATGTTTTATTGTTGGGCGTTTCTTATCGAAGCGATGTTGGAGATACCCGCTATTCACCTGTTGAACCTTTTTATAATTATATGCTTAACGAAAAAGCCAACATTACATTACACGATCCGTATGTATCTTTTTGGGATGAAAAAAGTGTTCTTGTTGCTGCTAATTTACTAGGCACATTGCACGAGGGTTTAGATGTGATTGTTATTTCCACAGCACATCAGGAGTATAGAAAAAATGATGCTTTCATTAAAAAATTAATGAGCCTTAATAATGTTTTTATTTTTGATACTGTTGGGTTATTTGCTCAATCAGAAATCGATTTATTAAAAACCAAACATACAATAAAAGTATTAGGTAGGGGAGATATGTAACTCTTCTTTGTAATATGCAAACCGTTTTGCAAACTATATGAAACATTAATGCCGCATTTAAAAAAATAATTAAAAAAATTGAACAGAGATATGGAAAAAGTATTAATACTGGGTGGAGCTGGATTTATAGGATTTAATATTGCTAAATATTTAGCTGAAAACAGAGATTATCAAATAACCATTGCCGATAATTTTATGAAAAAAAATCGTGACGAAGAATTTGATGAATTGATAAAAAAATATGACATCAAAGTTATTGAAGATGATTTTTCGTACCCAGAAGCGTATCTGAAATTGGATAGTGAATATAGTCAGGTTTATATGATGGCTGCTTTGGTAGGTGTAGATAATGCCAATAGTAAACCACACGAGGTTATAAGAATAAATACCGGGCTGGCACTATATACTTTAGAATGGATTCGTCGTTCAAAAATAGGCAAAGTGGTGTTTGCATCTACTAGCGAAAATTACGCAGGTACTGTGGATGCCTTTGGCTACACTATTCCTACAGCAGAAGATGTGCCTTTAACCATACAAGATATTGCGCACCCCCGGTTTACTTATGCAGTAACAAAAATGTTAGGGGAGTCTGGGTTTTTAAATTATTCAAAAATGCTGGGTTTCCAAACTGCTATCATTAGATACCATAATGTTTTTGGGCCTAGAATGGGTTTCAACCACGTTATCCCACATTTGATTATTAGGTTTAGAAATGGCGAAAATCCTTATAAAATTTATGGACATGATCAAACAAGAGATTTTTGTTATATTGCCGATGCAGTTCAAGGTACAGTTTTAGCTATGGAAAACGCCAGTACCAATGGAGAAATTTTTCATTTGGGCACAGGTATAGAAACTACTATTGAACAGTTAACAAAATATGTAGGGCAGTTAATGAATTTTACAGGTGAGTATATTAATGCACCCACTTACCCTGGGTCAGTTTCAAGAAGATGCCCCGATATTACAAAATCAAAAAAAGAATTAGGCTTTACTGCAAAAGTGAGTTGGATGGATGGGTTAAAAGAAACAGTAGATTGGTATAATGCATATTTTGATAGTGGAAAAGAAATACCGCATAAAATTACCTTTCAATAACAATTGTTACCCTTTCATTTAAACCATATTTTAATGTACCGGCATTTAAAACGTTTTTTAGACATTTTAGTTTCATTTATTGCGCTACTCATCCTTTTGCCAATTTTTATTCCTATCATTATTGTGTTGTTGGTTACAGGCGAACACAAAGTTTTTTACAAACAACAAAGAATAGGATTTAAAAACAAAAACTTTGACATATTGAAATTTGCCAGCATGTTAAAAGATAGCACTAATATGGGCACAGGCGAAATCACTTTACGAAAAGACCCCCGTGTGTTACCCTTTGGAGGGTTTTTGCGTAAAACAAAAATTAACGAATTGCCACAACTACTAAATGTATTATTAGGGCAAATGAGTATTGTAGGGCCAAGGCCGCAAATGAAAGTGAGTTTTAATCTTTTTACTGATGAAGTGAAGCAATCAATATATAACGCTTACCCTGGTATTACTGGCATTGGTTCAATCATTTTTAGAGATGAAGAAAAAATTATATCTGAAAGCGAAGATATTAAAGCCACTTATAAAACGATATTTCAGTATAAAGGCGAATTAGAAATGTGGTATCAAAAACACCAATCCTTCCGAACCGATATTATTATTATCTTTCTTACTGCTTGGTCTATATTCTTTCCCCAAAGCCAACTGGTAAACAAAGTTTTTAAAGACCTGCCTAAGCGTTCATTTTAATTCTTGCTTTTTTAAAATGAAGAAAATAAAACTACAACACGGTAAATACACAATGCCACAGTGGCTTTTTATTCTTGTTATAATTTTTTTTACTTCTATTTTTTAAGCCAAGCTACTTATTTTAAGACTTTTTCAAAGCCAATAATACAAACGGAGTTTGGTGGTGCATCTAAATGTAATACGGCAAATAAAAAATCTGTTTGTTATACAATACCATTCTATAAAAAGATTATTCCCGTAGTTTATAATTGCTATAAAAAAACGCTAGTCTTAGATATTCAAAATAATCTAGAAAAAGCAAAATACTTGCAACTCTCAAAAAAACAGCTTTCCATCTGTAGCGATAAAAATTTTTCTCCGACAATATTTTTGCCACAAGGCAAATCTGACCCTTTATTCCCATCTATAACTTGGTAGTCATTATCTTATAGCCTTCTGCGGCATTTACAATTTATTTACTGGTTTTCTTACAACGTGTAAGAGAAATTAATGTATCATTAAATTAAAATTTTATTGCACCTATTATTCCAAAACGAAAAGTAGAACAAGAAATAGAAATTAAAATAGTGGCAGAAACTAACAATGACAAGGGTGAAGAAAAAACGAGTATAATAAAGCAGCTTGAGTAGCTGAAAATATCCAAAAAGTAGATTGTGTAATTTTTATATTTTTATTTAAATTTACATCTCACTATCATCTTTTTACGTAATTTGGTTTTACCTATTTTTTAAATGAAAAAAGCAATTGTAATTGGCAGCGGTTTTGCAGGATTATCGGCTGCTAGTTTTATGGCTAAAGCAGGTTGGGATGTTAGCATACTCGAGAAGCATTTGCAACCAGGTGGTAGAGCACAAAAATTTGAGGCCGCAGGTTTTACATTTGATATGGGCCCAAGTTGGTACTGGATGCCCGATGTGTTTGAACGATATTTTCATTGCTTTGGCAAAAAAGTATCTGATTATTACTCCCTCAAAAGGCTTGACCCATCTTACTCGGTGTATTACCCGAAAAATAAAATAGACATACCTGCAGATTATGAAGCATTAAAAAATTTATTTGAAACGATAGAAAAAGGTAGTGGAGAAAAATTAGACAAATTTTTAGAAGAAGCTTTGTACAAATATGAAGTAGGGGTAAAAAAATTGGTGTTTAAACCCAGCCTTTCTGTTTTAGAATTTGCAGATATAGAATTAGCTAAAGGTGTTTTAAAGCTAGATGTATTTACAAATATGAAAAGGCATATTGGTAAATATTTTAAGCATCCCCAATTGGTACAGCTGATGGAATTTCCAGTATTATTCTTAGGTACATTACCACAAAATATTCCGGCCTTATATAGTTTGATGAACTATGCAGATATAAAATTGGGCACCTGGTATCCTGAAGGAGGATTAAATAGCGTGGCTGTTTCAATGCACAAACTAGCGGCTGAACTTGGTGTAAAAACACATTTTGGTAAAAATGCTAAAAGCATAAATGTAGAAAATGGTAAAGCAGTTTCTTTAACTACTACATCAGTGGAAGGGGAAGAAACATTTTTTGCAGATGCTGTTATTTCTGCCGCAGATTATCATTTTACCGAAACCAACTTATTAGACCAAAAATATAGAAGTTACAGCGAAGGATACTGGGATAAAAGGGTAATGGCGCCATCTTGTTTATTGTATTATGTTGGGCTAAATATAAAATTGAAAAATGTAGAGCATCACTCCTTATTTTTTGATGTAGACTTTGATAAGCATGGCAAAGAAATATACGATACACCAATGTGGCCAACAGAACCATTGTTTTACGTATGTGCATCATCGGTTACGGATGAAACTGTAGCGCCTGCAGGAGGAGAAAATCTTTTTTTTCTCATACCCGTAGCCGCAGGGCTTGTGGGTGATGATGAAAAACTTCGAGATAACTATTTTAATACCATTGTGCAACGGTTTGAGCAACAAACAGGTAATAATATTTCAGATGCAATCATCTATAAACGCTCTTACTCCGTATCTAATTTTGTTAGTGATTACAATGCTTTTAAAGGCAATGCTTATGGGTTAGCCAATACCTTGATGCAGACGGCGATATTAAAACCATCTCTCAAAAGCAAAAAAGTAAGTAACTTGTATTATGCAGGGCAGTTAACAGTGCCTGGGCCAGGTGTTCCGCCATCTTTAATTAGTGGAGAAGTAGCGGCGGCGCAGGTGGTGAAGGAGTTTAAGGTTAAAAGTTGAAAGTTGAAAGTTGTTGAAAGTTGTTTGAAGGGTTTAAGGAGTCCGTTTAATTTTAAGAGTATTTCAAAGGTTAAAAGTTCCCAATGTTTTGCTTCGCAAAACCAAACCCCGACTTTTTCTTTCAAAAAACGCCTTACATTTCTGGCTTTTGCCGACAGGTAGGTTTGGCAGGTTCTCGGCAAAAAAAATAAAAGCTAGTAGAAAATAAATGATAGAATTATTTCACACAGTAAGCCACGAATGCAGCAAAATAACTGCAGAGCGATACTCAACATCGTTTAGCAGCGCTATACGCATGCTTCATGCAGACTTACGCATGCCTGTGTACGACATATACGGCTTTGTGCGCTTTGCAGATGAAATTGTAGATACTTTTCATGGTTTTGACAAAGAAAATTTATTAGCCGTTTTTAAAAAAGAAACCTACGATGCCATAGAAAGAAAAATAAGCTTAAACCCAATTTTACATAGTTTTCAAATAACCGTAAACAAATATAATATTGACCATGCATTAATAGAAGCTTTTTTCAATAGCATGGAAATGGATTTGAGCGAAAAACAATACGATGCATCTGCATACAATACTTATATTTATGGAAGTGCAGAAGTAGTAGGATTAATGTGTTTATATGTATTTTGCAACGGCAATAAAATAGAATATGAAAAGCTGCGTCCATCCGCACAAAGCCTTGGTGCCGCTTTTCAAAAAGTAAATTTCTTAAGAGATTTAAAAGCTGACCATGAGCAGCTTAACAGAACCTATTTTCCTGGAGTAGATTTTAAAAATTTTACCGAAGCCGATAAAAGAATTATAGAAGAAGATATTGCTACAGATTTAAGAAATGCTTACGCCGGCATTGTAATGCTTCCCAATAAAGCTCGATTTGGGGTGTATGTAGCATATAAATATTACCTCACTTTATTTAAGAAAATAAAAAGTGCCCATCCAGAAGTACTGTTACAAAACAGGATACGCATCAGCAATACATTTAAAGCCGTAATTTTGCTAAAAGCAGGTTTGCGCAGTTCTGTAAATTCTTTTTAAAATTGTATGAGTCATAAAAAAGCAGTTATCATTGGTAGCGGTGTGGCGGGCTTAGCTACAGCCATCAGGCTTGCTGTACAAGGTTTTTCTGTAGCTGTGTATGAAAAAAACAGCTACCCTGGTGGTAAACTTTCGGCATTTGCTATAGATGGTTTTCAGTTTGACGCTGGGCCATCTCTCTTTACCCAACCACAAAATATAGAGGAACTTTTTACATTAGCAAACGAACCTATCGAAAATTATTTTTCTTACAGCAAACTAGATATTGCTTGCAAATATTTTTATGAAAACGGTAAAACCATAAATGCATATAGCAATGCTGATTTGTTTGCAAAAGAATTGGCACAAAAAGTAAATGAACCTGAAGTTAACATTAAAAAATATTTAACCCGCTCCGAAAAATTATACAACAGCATCGCAAGTATTTTTTTAAACCATTCTTTACATAAAAGAAGAACTTGGCTTCATCCTCGCACCATTAAAGGATTATTGGCCATTAAATTCCCATATTTATTCCAATCTTTAGGGTCTTACAATAAAAGATTTTCGGCAAAAGAAACCCAGCAAATTTTTAATCGTTTTGCTACTTACAATGGTAGCAATCCGTATAAAGCCCCTGCCATGCTGAGTTTGATACCACATTTAGAACAAACAGAAGGTGCTTATTATCCAAAGGGCGGCATGATAAATATTACCAACGCATTGTACAATCTAGCATTACAGAAAGGAGTACAATTTCATTTTAATGCGCCGGTACAAAAAATAATTTGCCCCGATAATAAAGCAGCAGGCATCGTTGTAAACAATCATAATATTTATGCAGATGTAGTAATAAGTAATGGCGATGTTTATTTTACGCATAAACATTTATTGGGGAATGATAAAAAAGCAAACAAAGTTTTAAAGCAAGAGCGCAGTAGCAGCGCATTGGCTTTTTATTGGGGCATTAATACCACTTTTCCTCAATTAGAATTGCACAACATACTTTTTTCAAACGATTACCCTAGTGAGTTTGCGCACATTTTTAAGCAAAAAAAATTATATACAGATCCTACTATTTATATAAACATTACCAGTAAGCAAGAGGCGGTACAAGCCCCTACTAATTGTGAAAACTGGTTTGTGATGATCAATGTGCCTGCCAATACTAGCTATGATGCAGCTGCATTAAAAGACATTGTGAAAAAGCATATTGTTACAAAACTAAATCGCATACTCAATACCAATATTGAAGATCATATTATAGCAGAAGAAATGCTACATCCACAAACAATAGAAACCAATACAGGCTCTTACCTTGGCTCTTTGTATGGTACAAGTAGCAATAGTAAAAAAGCGGCTTTTCTTCGCCATCCAAATTTTACAAGCCATATAAAAAATCTGTATTGTTGTGGTGGTAGTGTACACCCCGGAGGCGGTATTCCCCTCTGTTTAAAAAGCGCTAAAATAGTTTCTGACCTTGTAAAGCATGACCAAAAAAAACAACGCAACGTACATGCTTAAAACAAAAACGCAAATGGCTACAGCCATAGCCATACTTTTTCATATCATTGGCTTGGTAGGAATGTTTTTTAATAAAGAATTTTTTGTGGCAACAACGCCCATTAATCTTTTGCTAATGGCGGGTTTGCTTTTTTATACGCAAGAAAAAATTAATATCGCTTTTCTCTTGTTTGTAACCATGTGTTTTACGGTAGGTATGGCGGTAGAAATAATTGGTACAAGCACTGGCTATCTTTTTGGGGAATATGCATATGGGAAAATGCTTGGCATTGGTATAAAAAATGTTCCACTTGTTATTGGTGTCAATTGGTTCATCATTATGTATTGTTGCGGCATTACTGTACATACCATTTTAGAAAAATTAAGTGCCAAGTTAGAAACCATGACGGGTGCACCCTCACCGGCATTAAAAATAGTATCCATTGTATCTGATGGTGCCATGCTAGCGGTGATATTTGATTGGATAATGGAACCTGCTGCTATAAAATTGGGGTATTGGACCTGGCTTGGCGATGGAGAAATACCGGATTACAATTATATGTGCTGGTTTATTATCAGCAGTTTGTTAATGTTGGCTTTTGGGTTATTAAAATTTCCAAAGCAAAATATTTTCGCTGTAAATTTGCTAATGATAATGATGATGTTTTTCATGCTGATAAGAAATTTTTTATGACATTATTTTATTCTATATTAATTACGCTTGCTACTTTCTTTTTAATGGAAGGGATCACTTGGGCTACACATAAATTTGTAATGCATGGTTTTTTATGGTATCTCCACGAAGACCATCACAAACCACACGGATCTTTTTTTGAAAAAAACGATGCATTCTTTTTAATATTTGCCATACCAAGTTGGTTGTGCATTATGCTTGGTTTGCAAAATGGAAATTACATTGCTGCATCTATTGGCTTTGGTATTGCCATGTATGGCTTTGCATATTTTTTAGTACACGATGTTATTATTCACCAGAGGTTTAAATGGTTTACCCGCAGCAGCAATGTGTATGTGCGCACCATACGTTGGGCGCATAAAATGCATCACAAGCACATGGGGAAAGAAGATGGTGAAAGTTTTGGTATGTTGTACGTTGCCAAAAAATATTGGGAAAAGGTGAAGGCGGATAAGGCGAGAAAGGTTTTTTAGGAATTATATCTCAGTATTATGAATAAAGTAATTGTTATTACACTTTCTTTAATTTGCTTTTTTATCTTAATTTTTTGTGTAACTAACCCATTCTCAAGAGTACCGGAAAAGAAAGATATTGATTTAGAATTTCGTTCAGTTATTATCAAGTTGTCAAAATCTGATAGAAATTACGATAACATAACACTTAAAGGGGATTCTAAACCGTTGTATATAATTGATAGGTTAAAACGGTCATATTTGTATCAGCTTCAAATTGGAGACTCTTTAATAAAAGAAAAGCATAGTTGTACTTTTATATACAAAAGGAATGAAAAAATAATTTTTGTTGCTAACGATGCTTGCAAAGATATTTTTAAAACCCAAGGCCCATTTTAAAAATATTTTCTAGAAATTATTCATGAACCCACACTATACATATTTTCTCATCTTAGCATGTTCCCTCGCAGGCCCGCTTGCGCTTAGCTTCGATAAAAAAGTAGCATTTTATAAAAAATGGAAATACGTTTTTGCAGCCACGGTTTTACCTGCATTGTTTTATATTCTTTGGGATGGGTATTCAGCTGGCGAAAAAATTTGGTTTTTTAATGCAGATTATATTGCTACCAAAACCAATATTTACAATTTACCATTAGAAGAAGTGCTTTTCTTTTTTGTAGTGCCTTATTGCTGCACGTTTGTGTATGAATGTGTACGATGCTATTTTCCAAAACTGCAAAGTACTAAAAAAGCAGATACATTTTTATGGGCACTCGGCTTTGTACTTTTAACGGTAGGTTTTTTCACTTTAAAACTTCGCTACACATCTTATACCTGTATTTTTTTAGCGGTATTTATTTTTATTATCATGGGTTTTAGAAAACATTTTTCTTATTTCAATAGCACCGCATTTCTTATATCGTATGCTATTATTCTTATCCCATATTTTGTTGTAAACGGTTTTCTTACAGCCATACCTGTAGTAACCTATAACGATACTGAAAACTTGGCTGTAAGAATTTATACCATACCTGTGGAAGATATGTTTTACGGAATGTTGTTGGTAATGATGAATGTGGTGGGTTATGAAAAATTACTAAAACGCTCTTAAAATAGTATTATGGAATTTGGAAGAGTAACAGAAAATGAATTAGACGATATACAATTTTCTTTGCCATAGAATCCTCCCGCCTTGATGTGTGTCTCACGCTACATTCGCTATGATAATTTTTATTCCACAAAAAAGGTTTGCTAAAATAACAAACCTTAAAAAACATCTTACTTACTCAAATGCATACTACGCTCCTTATACAATTGTCTAAAATAAGGGTCACGCAAATCTTTTATAAAACGAATGGCTTCGCCTGTACTTTTCATTTCAGGACCTAGCTCTTTGTTTACACCTGGGAATTTATTAAAACTAAATACTGGCTCTTTTATAGCAAATCCTTTTAGATTCTTTTTAAAAGTAAAGTCTTTCAGTTTAGCTACACCAAGCATTACTTTTGTTGCAATGTTTAAATATGGAATGCCATAAGCTTTTGCAATAAAAGGTGTAGTACGACTAGCTCTTGGGTTGGCTTCTATCACATACACTTTGCCATCTTTTATAGCAAATTGAATATTGATAAGTCCTTTTATATTTAATGTTCTAGCAATTTTTTCTGCGTACTCTTCCATGGCAATTACCACCAATGGCGTAAGATTAAATTGTGGTAACACTGCATTGCTATCTCCGCTGTGTATGCCCGC
>JAYSWO010000169.1:0-12764 GCA_043717975.1 Ferruginibacter sp.
GCAAAACAATTAACTGGCTCTACAAGACCGGTAACATTAGATGGTGCCATGCAAGGTAAAATATCTGGTGCACAAATTAGTGCAAACAGTGGAGCTCCAGGTGGTGGTTTCTCTGTGCGCTTAAGAGGTGTGTCTTCTATTAACCAAAACTCAGAACCATTGTACATTATAGATGGTGTTTATGTAAGTAATGCTCAAAATGCTACTGGAGCAGGTACAGGGCCATTCTCAGGTGCTACAGGGCAAACTGCAGGTACGCAAGATCAAGCGCCCAATCGTTTGGCTGATATAAATCCAGGTGATATTGAAAATATAGAAATATTAAAAGGGCCAAGTGCAGCTGCACTTTATGGTACCCGTGCAAATGCTGGTGTTATCATCATTACCACTAAAAAAGGTAAAGCAGGTAGAACATCTATAAGTTTAGCGCAAGATATTGGATCAGTAAAAGCCCTTAACCTAATTGGTATGCAAAAAACACCATGGGATGCTCAAAAAATTGCTGATGGATCATGGTTAATTAGCAATTCTGCTATGCTAGCGTTATTCAATGCCAATGGTGCAGGAGCAAAAACTACGGATTACGAAAAAATAATTTATGGTAATACAGGTATTCACTCTAATACCAAGTTTACCGTATCTGGCGGTACAGATAAAGCCCGTTTTTATGCAGCTGTAGGCCATTTGTCTGAAACAGGTATTCAAAAAAGAACTGGGTACTCTCGTAATTCTGTTAGATTAAATGTAGATTTTAAACCAACAACTTGGTGGGATCTAGGTCTGGCTACTAATTATTTAAGTACAAGTAGTGACCGTTCTTTTAGTGGTAACGATAATAATGGTGTATCGCTTGGGTATAACCTGGCATACTTGCCAGGTTGGTTAGACCAAAACCCTGTAAATGGTATTTATCCTAAGAACCCATTGACTGGGCAAAACCCTTTGGAAATTGTAGATAAAGGAATAAACAATGAAAGAGTAAATCGTTTTATAACATCTTTTTCTTCTAATTTTTATTTACTCAGAAAAGACAATCAAAGTTTGAAATTAAGTATTCAAGGTGGTGTGGATTTTGTAGGACAAGAAAACGCTGTTGTAATGCCAGAAGATGTTCAATTTCAAAGGCAAAGACCTAATCCAGGGGCAGCTCGTTTTACATATACTAAATCTAGAAACACGAATATCCAAGGTTTTTTAACTTATAATATTAATGTTAACAAATTCAATCTAACTACATCTGTAGGTGCGGTAAGACTTGACCAAAACAATAGAGTACAGTGGTTTCAAGGAGAAGGTATTCCTGCAGGAACCAATAACCCTGCAACAGGTAAAGTACAACTTTCATTCTTAAATAACGGACGTTTTAATGATGAAGGTTTAGTAGCACAACAAGAAATTAATTGGGATGATAAAGTAATTGCAACAGCGGGTGTAAGACGTGATCGTTCAACATTGAATGGAGACAAGAGTAAATTCTATTCTTTTCCTAAAGCATCTCTTGCAGTTAATGTAGCCAATTTTAGTTTTTGGAAAATAAAAGAGATTAACTTGTTTAAATTAAGAGCTGCATATGGTCAAACTGGTAATAGTGCGTCTTTAGGTTCAGTATTTAATTCATTGGGCACGGCAGCAATAGGTGGATTATCGGGTTTTGTAACACCAACTTCAATTGGTAATACAACCATAAAGCCTGAAATAGCTAATGAATTTGAGTTTGGTGTAGATGTAGCGTTATTTAACAGTCGTATTACATTAGAAGCCACAGTTTATAACAAAAAAGTAAAAGATTTTATTGATGTGTTTAATCTTTCGCCAGGCACGGGCGTAAACTCTTTAACAGCATTTAACGTGGGAGATTTTACAAATAAAGGTGTAGAGCTAGGTTTAGGCGGTACGGCTATAAAAACCAAAAATGTAAAATGGAATACAAATATCAATTGGTACACCAATGCAACTAAAATAACAAGAATGATTATTCCTGAAAAAGCAGTTGCAGCTACAGGATTTGGTGCATTTGGTACACAGCGTCAAAGAGTAGGTTCTTCACCTACGGCATGGTATGGTTCTCCAAATGTAAATGGTGTACCTACAGAATATGAAGATGCACAACCTAAATGGCAAATGTCATGGAGTAATAATATTTCTTTTTTACAAAATTTTGAATTGGCATTTTTGTTTCACCATAGCCATAAAAACTTCAACTCTAGCTTAAACCAAGAGTTAACAGATGAAGGTGGCACTTCGCCTGATTGGAGTACTAAGAATGCAGCTGGAGTACCAGTTGGAGTAGCACGTCAATTAGGACAACCAGGTGTTACCACACGTCAGTTTATACAAGATGCTACTTTTACAAAATTGAGAGAAGTATCTTTGTATTACACTATTCCTAAAACATTGTTGTCTAAGAACAGTGTTTTAAAATCTATTGAAAGTGTAAAAGTAGGTGTGTCTGCACAAAATGTTTTTGTTTGGACTAAATACTATGGTTATGATCCTGAAGGAGCTAACTTTGGTAACAGACCAACCATTGCGCCTGTTGACTTGTTAAGTTTTCCTGCTGCTAGGAGAATGTATTTTCACCTAAATATTAACTTCTAAATTTTAAACGAATGAATACTTTAAAAAAATATATCATCCCAGTGTTTATGCTGGCATCAGTCCTTTCTTGTAAAAAGCAATATTTTGAGGTGGAAACAGAGCTTGACCCTAATAATCCTCCTGTAGCTTTGTACCTTAACAATGCAAATACAGTACAAATAAATCAATTGGGAGCGGGTTTGCAATCTGTATTGCGTTCTGCATTTCTTGATTTTGGTAGAGTTACGGGTACAGTAGGTAGAGAAGTTATTTATTCAGCCTCTACTGATAACCGATATTTTACCGAACTATTGGGTACAAATGTGGTACAATATGGGGGTGCTTCTGCAGGAGCAAATGACCCAGCTGGTATTTTTAATACCTATTATGGTGCTTACTCACAAACTCGTAGAAGAGCTGAGCAATTTATAATAGCTGCCAATAATACTACTGCAATAAATGCACAACAAAAAAGCGCTATTGCCGGCTTTGCAAAAACTATACAAGCTTATGTAACGCTTAACCTTGCCAATATGCAAGGTAAAAATGGCATCAGAGAGTCTTTCTCTGATTTGCTTTCTCCAGGAGATTTACTAAAGCCTAGTAAATTCGGAACCTATTCATCAGCATTAGCAGTTTGTAAAAAATATGTTGATGACGGACTTACTGAATTAAATGCGGGCGGTACTGCGTTTCCTTTTGATATGAATAGTGGCTTTTCTTCTATTGCTTCCATTTCAGATTTTAAGAAATTTAATCGTGCAGTGGCAGCAAGAATTGCCATGTACCAGCAAGACTGGCCAGGTATGAGTACTGCATTGGGTCAATCTTTTTTAGACTTAACAGGCAATTTGCAAGCAGGGCCAAGGTTTCTTTTTTCTACAGCTGCAAATGATATTACAAATGGGCTTTTTCACGTACCTAACTCTGATGGTGCGCCTTATGTAGTTTTTAATGACGTAATTGCTGGAGCTGAAGCCGGTGATACTAGGGTTTTTGGAGCTACAGCAAAAATGACAGCAAGAACATCACCACGTAATAGCGGTGCATTTGTATCTACGCATGATGTAACATTGTTTGGTAGCAATACATCTTCGGCATCAGTAATTCGTAATGAAGAATTGGTATTGATGTATGCAGAAGCCAGTGCACAAACGTCTGCTTTCCTTGCTGCTAAATCTGCATTGGATCTTATTCGTACTTCTTATTTCTTACTTCCTTATAGCGGGCCTTTAAATACTAATGCACTTATTGATGAAGTATTAAAGCAAAGACGTTATTCTTTGTTTTTTGAAGGGCATCGTTGGTTTGATATGCGCAGGTACAATAGACTTGCATTAATTACACCACAAGGTACCATTGGTGGAAACAGTTTTGTAGTTTTTCAAAACATGTCAAGACCAGATGCAGAAGTGCAATGGGATATTGCCAATCCTTAATTAATCTTTTTTATGGATTTTAGTGAATACATGAAAAATATTGTATTTGATTTTTGAGGCGTTTGATTTACAAAAAAATAGAAAACAAGAGGCTGTCTTTTTTAGGCAGCCTCTTTTCTTTAAATGGTTTCTTTGACCCGGATTTTTTTTGAGAATGTTAGAATATTATATTCAATGAAATATTTGGTAATAATTGCAATTATTTTTGGAGCATACATAGTATCATTTATACATGAATATTACATGCTGTAGTATATTTTAAAAATTCTTTCTTAACCAAATAACATGCGAAACAATTCTTCTTCATCCATATCTTCTTCTGCAGCTTTCCATTCTTTTATCATGGCTTTTATGTGACGAAGTGCATTGGCAGAGTTGAAGTATTCGGTGTTTAGTTTGAATCTTTCAATCAAATTTTTTGTCTGTTTAAAATGCTGTGTAACCATTTCTACAGGCGATTGTTTTACCTCCCATCCAAATTCTTGTACAAGCACCGCATACTGAGGTTGGTACACAATCTCTTGTTTTTGAAAAGTTAAATCTTGTACTTGTTCTTTTAAAATTAGTAGGTACACTGCTAGTTTTTCTTCTGTAAGGCTTTCTAAGTGATCATTTTCTTTGTGTATCCATTTTAGCTCTAGTGTAAGTAATGCATGTAAATTTTTTGCTTCGTATGCGGCGGTTAGCTCTTGCATTAGTAGCATTTTTTCAGCTTTGCGTTCTTCATCCTGCTCAAGGTCGGGGTGAAAAAGTTTTGCCAATTGTTTGTAAATCGTACCTATGTTTTTTTTCTTTAGCTCATCCGCAGCTTCTTGTATTTTTTCTGCTTCTAATTGTTTGGCAGATTTTCTTTTTTCTTTTTGAAATTGATTTTTAAAATTGGATTTTTCAAAATGCGCTTCATTCAAATTGGCATTATACTCAAATATTTTTTGCTGCAATGCATCTAAATCGTTTGGGTCAATATCAGATAAATCTACCTTTGCTTTTTTCAAAGCGGCTTTCATGTTCTTTTTGGCTTCATCTTTTTCTTTCTCCAACACTTTGTCGTAATTTTCATCTTCAAGTTCATTGAAAATTTGTTTGATGGTATCATCAGGTTTATCTGTAAGTGCTGCAAATATTTCTTGAAGTTGCTCCCTTATTATTTGTTTTAGTGCCTGTTGGTCTTTTTGAGCTAGTCTTTTGGCTTTGTAATGCACCCACAGTATAATTAAGTTTTCTCTCCGTTCAGCCAATAGCTCAGCTTTTAATGGGTATAAATCTGTACCATACATTTTCATGGCAAGGTCAAACTTATCTTGTTTTTTTTCTATTTCTTTTTGCAATTTTTCTATGCGTAGTGTAAGCTTGTTAAACTCCTGTTGGTTTTTGCTCAATGTTTTTTTACCGGCTTTAGAAATAACTAGTCCGTTTGTTTTGGCTTTAGGAAACTGAGAATCAGAAAATATTGACTGTTGCATATATAAAAATGAGTAGCAAAAGTAGTAAATATGACACTTGAATAACGATTTTAATAATCTTCTACTTTACTTTTTTCTATTAAACCTATAAACCATGTAATTTTAAACTTTTTTAATACGATGCTCGTAAATAAAAACTATGAAAAACATACTTATAACTGGTACCAATGGAATGATCGGTAACCTTATTCTTAAAATGTGTTTGCAAAGAAATGACATTGCAAAAATCACTTCTATTACGAGAAAGCCACTTGGCATCTATCATCCAAAATTGGTAGAAGTTGTTCATGCCGATTTTTTAAATTTTGGTACGTTAGAAGAAACTTTTAAAAATCAAGATGTTTGTTTTTATTGTATTGGTGTTTATACAGGACAAGTATCTACCAGTGAGTTTAAAAAAATAACGGTAGCCTACACAGAAATTTTTGCAAATACTTTGCGCAAAAGCAATGAAGAAACTATTTTTTGTTTTTTAAGTGGGCAAGGAGCAGATAGTACTGAAAAAAGTAAATTGCTTTTTGCAAGAGAAAAAGGTATAGCTGAAAATATTTTATTGAAGCTCATATTTAAAAGCACCCATATTTTTAAGCCTGGTTATATTTATCCTGTTAGCCCTAGAGTAGAGCCAAATTTCTTGTACAAACTAATGCGGGTATTATACAAACCGCTAAAATTTATTTACCCAAATTCTTCAGTAACCTCAGAAAAGCTTGCCTATGCCATGGTTGAGGCAGGTATGAAGGGTGGTGATAAAGTTATTTATGAAAATAGGGATATTAGGTTTGCTTGAGGGGCGGTAGAATATTGATAACAGGTCACTGATAATGGACTACAATCTACGAACATTTACATACCAGAATACAAAGACAAAACGATCAGTCGTTCGTCGTCTGTTGTTCAAAATTTCTTCGCCTATTCTTCTCCATCCAATCTACTTCTTTTTTTGTGCTGAGAGCTTGTACAATACCCACTAGAAATATTATTAAAACATTGGCAGCTAAAAATGCTAGGTTGTAGCATTGATACTCTCCAATGCTAGTGTAATGATGTTTAAAGAAAACAATAATATCCAATGTCCAAAAATATAGCCATGCTACCAATGCAATCGTAAAAATAATATAAGAAAAAACCTTTGCTGCTTTAGATGGGTGAGGCTTTGTATGCTTTATGTAAATACCATAAACGGTGATGAATAATACGGCAGGTACACAAATTATAAATAGTGTAAACATTACAGAAAACCATGGCATATAATCGAGCACACCAAAAATAGTACGAAGCCCTAGTATAAGCAAACCAAGTGCTACAATGAAACCAACGAATGTAAAAAAGAGGGTACCAAAGAGTCTGATATATTTATCGGTGTCGGTCATCAATATTTATTTAAAATAGCTAAGGTTTGTTTTTGGTGTAAGGGTAATCAATGTTTCGTACATCAACTTTATGGTGTTTTCAATATCATCTTTGTGCAACATTTCTACTGTGGTATGCATATAGCGTAACGGAATAGAAATGAGGACAGATGGGCATCCATCGTTTGAATATGCAAACGACTCTGTATCAGTACCGGTGCTTCTGCTTACAGCCCTTAATTGATACGGTATTTTATTTTTATCTGCTGCAGCTTGTACAAAATCTAGTAATTTATTGTGTACTGCCGGCCCATAACAAAGCGATGGCCCCTTGCCACATGCACAATCTCCTTCAATCATTTTATTAATCATTGGTGTAGTACTATCATGTGTTACATCAGTTACAATGGCTATATCTGGCTTTATACGACGGGCTATCATTTCTGCACCACGCAGTCCTATTTCTTCTTGCACCGCATTTACAATGTATAAACCAAAAGGCAATTTCTTTTTATTTTCTTTTAATAAACGGGCTACTTCAGCAATCATAAATCCGCCTACACGGTTATCAAACGCACGTCCAATAAGGTAACCGTGAGCAAGTTCTTCAAAACATTCTTCATATACGGCTATTGCACCTACATGTATTCCCAGTGCTTCTACTTCTTTTTTTGTACGAGCACCGCAGTCTAAAAATAATGTTTCTACTTTTGGTTGTGGTTCTTTATTATCATTGTTACTCATACGTGTGTGTATGGCGGGCCATCCAAATACAGCCCTTACTTTTCCTTTTTTGCCATGTATAGCCACCCGCATACTTGGTGCTATCTGATGATCCACACCACCATTTCTTTTTAAATAAATTAATCCCTCTGCAGAAATATAATTTACAAACCAACTTATTTCATCGGCATGTGCTTCTATTACTACTTTAAAAGGAGCATCTGCATTTATAACGCCTACTGCACTTCCATAGGCATCTGTAAAAAAATTATCTACATATGGTGTTAGGTATTCCATCCACAATTTTTGCCCACCACTTTCAAAACCGGTAGGAGAGGGGTTGTTGATGTATTTTTCTAAAAAACTATAGGAGTTTTCTGTAAGAATGCTTTTCTTTTTTGTTGCTTTTGCCATTATGCTTATGTTGTCTAACTCAATAATTATTTTAATATCGCCTCTAATTCTTTTTCAGTAGCTATACCATCTTTTCTCCAAATCTCTTTTCCATTTTTATATACGATGAAAACCGGCAATGCGGTTACATGGTATTTTTTTAAAAGAGTTTCATCTTTTCCACCATCTACTTTTACCAATGCAAATTTCCCTTCGTATTTTTTTTGCAAACCTTGCACTATTGGCTCCATCGTTTTGCAAGGTGGGCACCATATAGCACCAAAATCTACCAATACGGTTGTATTGCTTGCTATGGCTGCATTGTATTCATCAATGGTCATTTGTTTTTCGGTAGATTGACCTATAATATTTTTATTGCCAGCTTTCCATGCGTTTATTCCACCTTTTAATTCAAAAACATTAAAACCTTGCTTACGCATTTTTTCGGCCGCAGATGCACTTCTTCCACCACTTAAACAATACACATACACTGGCCTTTTTTTATCTATAAAAGAGGACCGTCTATTAAATTCTGTTTCATTATTCCAATCTGCCCATAAGGCATTTTCAATATGCCCATTATTAAATTCTCCAACCGTTCTTACATCTAAAATTTGTGCAGAATCTTTTCCCATTCCTTTTTCAAACTCATCTGCTGAAAGCACTTGCTTATTTTGCGCAGTGCAAGAAAAGAAAAATAAAGTGAGTAAAATGACCGTATATTTTTTCATAATATTGATTGTAGAGCGTTGCAATATTGTTGTAAAAACTCTGGCTACAAAGATAAACACTAAGTAAGTTGTTTTGTAGTATTGTCTAATTTACTTTCTCTTTCGGCAGCTATTACTTTTAAAGAATGTATGCTCACGTTCAGTTCAAAACCAATAAGTAATGCCAATGAGTTAATGTAAATGAGCGCCATTACCATCATAATAGTACCTATTGATCCATACAAGGCATTGTATCTTCCAAAATTGTTTACGAAAATGGAAAATCCTACCGTAGCAGCTAGGCTAAGGGTAGTTGCAAGAAAAGTACCGGGGGTAGAAAAATTCCATTTTTTTCTAATTGAAGGTGCGTATTTAAAAATAAAACCAATAATGATGTAAACCAATAGTACAATAAACACCCATCTTGTGTACCCAATAATTTCTCTTAAGGTACTGTTTTTTATAGCCACTTTTAAAAGAGCGCCTTCCATGATAAGTAGTATCAAATAGGCAAACAATAAACTAAAAATAATAATGGTTAATCTTAGAGCAACCGTTCTTACTACAAAGCCTTTTCGTTTTTCAAAGCCTACATATTTTTTATTGAAAGAGCGCATAATACCCATCATACCATTGGATGCAAAAAACAATGCCAACAACAAACCAAATGACAATAACCCAATTTTATTGCCATCTATAAAGCTATCGATAAATATAATTAATTGTTTATTGTAAATTTTAGAAGGAACGATATCTAATATCAGGTTATGTAATTGTAGTTTTACTAATTTTTTAGAAACGAAAGGTAGGTTAGGTATTAGGGTAAACAAAAAAAGTAGTGATGGAGGGATGGCCATTATAAAATTATATGAAATGGCAGCAGCTCTTTCTGATAATCCATGTTGTTTTAATTGACTTCTAAAAAATTGTATCACATCATACAATGCCAAGCCTTGAAACCCAGGCAAAAACCATCGTTTGCTTTTTCTTAGTAAAAATGGAAACGGTGTATAGGATAATATGAGGCGTTGTATTTTGGTCAAAAGCTAGTTCATTGTTTATGTTTGAATATTATAAGCTGAAAATTAATTAAAAAATTCGATTCTTGAACTTTGAACTTTAAACTTTGAACATTACTTCCTGCTTCTTATCGAACTATCGAGCGCTTGTTGATATGCTCTTGCAAATACTTGGTGCTCGGCATAAGTTACTGCAAAGTTTGAATAACCTTTAAAATCTGGCTTTGCTACAAAAAACATATAATTTGTTTGTGGTGCATTTAGCACGGCATCAATCGATTTTGTGCTAGGCGTACAAATGGGGCCTGGCGGCAACCCTGCGTGTAGGTATGTATTGTAAGGCGATTCAAATTTTAAATCACTGTATAAAATCCGTGTCATTAAAAAATCTTTTTTGGCAAATTTTATGGTTGGGTCTGCTTGTAATTTTTCACCTTTAAGAAGTCTGTTGGTATACACACTTGCTACAAGCGGTTTATCATCTGCTTTATTGGTTTCTTCTTCTACAATGCTAGCTATAATATATACTTGTAAAGGAGTAAGTTTTTTTGATTTAGCTTTTTGTAAACGATTGTCATTCCAAAATTTTTCCTGCTCACTTTTTAAGCGGCCAAATATTTTTTTAAACGATGTGTTCCAGTTAAACTCATAAGTATTAGGAATTATTGCTGACATCAACGTATTGTCATCTAATTTGTATACTGCTATTGAATCTTTATTGCTTAAAAAATTAATAGCTTCCAAAGAATCTATTTCAAACGTTTTACCAATTTTGCCAGCTAAATCTTCTTTTAGCCTAAGCTTATTTATGACCAATCTTACAGGAGATTGCTTGCCTGATTTCAACATTTTTATAAGTGCATACATGCTAGTATTGTCTTTTATTTCGTACCTGCCGGCCTTCACATTACTCTTATATTTTGCTTGTGCAACTAATTTGTTAAAAAAGAACCCACCCTGTACAATTTTTTGATCTTTTAGCGATGCAATTACTTCGTCATACGTATCTCCTGTTTTAATATAAAAATATTTTTCAGCAGGCGCCGATACGGTAGGACCAAAAATATTCCATGCGGCATAGCCACCAATGGCTAGCGCAATTAAAAATAAAATACCAATCGTTTTTTTCATAATAGGTAGGTGTGTAAGGATGTAATGTGCAATTTAAAAATAAAAAACCCTGCTTTTTAATGAGCAGGGTTTTTTTGTAAAAATATATTGATTATTTTTTTGTTGTATCTGTTGTTATAGGTGTTGTTGTACCAGGCATTGGCACAGTTGTTTGTGCAGGTGCTGTTTGCTGAGGTTTGGTAGAAGTGTTTTTAAGCAAATCATCATTTTTTGATGAAGATGTACCATCTTTTGGTATAAAAGCAGGGGATACAATACATAAAATACCCACTACAGCTGCAAATACCCAAGTACCTTTTTCCATAATATCTGTAGATGATTTTACACCTATCAATTGATTACTCATTCCGCCTAAAACACCTGATATACCACCACCTTTTGGGTTTTGTATCAATACGATAAAGCCTAAAATTACAGATGCAATAATGATTAAAATTCCGAATATTACTAACATGTTATTATTTTAATGATTCAATTTTGGCTACAAAGTAAGCACTTTTTGCAGGATTTAACAAACTTAATTTTTCATAGGTCTCTATAGCCCTAATATTCTTACCCTGTTGGGCAAAAGCCTCTGCCATGGCTTCTGTAAGTATTTCTTCTTCTATATTGCTTTTAGCAGCTTGGTTTTGTACGGCCGTTTCTACCAATGCATTTACTGCTGGCAATTTATCAGGATGTACTTTTTTCATGGTTTTTAGCCAAGAGGTAAAGCTTTTTAGTTGTTTTCCAAGTTTATCATCACCCAATATAGCTTCACTTAGTTTTATACCTTGTGAGGCAAAGTAATCAGTTGCAAAAAGTGGTTCAAAAAGCATTTCTTCCTTTTCCACCTTTATAGGTTGTGTTATTTCGGTTTCCAGTGTTTTCATTACAATTTCCTGCGTTTTCTCTGTGGAAACTATACTTTCTTCAACTGTACTGTGTTTTTCTTCAGGGATATTTTCAGATAAAATAATTGTTTTGTTTTCTTCAATAACGCTTTCTTTTATTGTAGCCTCTTTTAATATAACTTCTTGGACAGCTGATAATTGTGCCTTCAAAAAGAATGGATTATTAAAAAATAATGCTGTTTTAGCGGCAGTTTCCGCAAAACTATTTTCATGTGGTAATGTATCTTTTAATGCATAAAAATGTGCAAAGCCAAAGTATGGATGTTTGTCTATCGTATTTTTAAGAAACGAATCAGTATCCCAATCGTTTTCAGATTTATTAAAAATGCTATGAAAAAGTTGTTCTTGCATGAGTCAAATCTAGGTATAATTATTTTATTTTGTTTAAAAGCTGAAGTACTTCGATGGACTTCAGTGCTTATGCTATGCTTGCGTAGGGCGGCTACGCCCCGTTCAACAATATATCTTTGACATTTTTAGCGAAATAATATTACCAATTAGAAAATATTTTATTAAAAATTTCATCTGACAAATTCCTTACCAACCTATCATTAATTTCATTCTCCGCTTCTGACAATGATTTACTAGCAGAAAAATCTTCATTACGACTTATATCAGCTTCAAAATCTTTTGTTTTATCTAACGTGTTTTTAAAAAACAAATGAAAGCCTACAGTAAGCCTATTGGTACCTGCTTGTCCTTCTTGAATATTTACAGTAGATGTGCTGTATTGAGAAACATAACCACTGATATCATAATGAGCATCATCTTCATTGATGTTTCTAAGCCTTGTAGTATTTATAATTTTTTGCCTCAGTTTTTCAGTAAGCTGCGGACTTAATTGTGTATTTATATATTGTGCTTTATTGCCCAATTGCTGCACACGAAAACTCTTTACCTCAATAGGAATCGGTGCCACATCCTTAAAAGAATATTTGCAAGTGGCATAGTTAAATAACGACAAACATGCAATAAGGATTATAAATAGTTTTATTTTTTTCAATTTTTAATTTTCAATGTTCAATAATCAATGTTCAATAATCAATGTTCAATAATCAATGTTC
>JAYSWO010000170.1:0-5013 GCA_043717975.1 Ferruginibacter sp.
CCAAATACATGATCCCACAAAGTGCTGCTTACACCAAAACCTTTATCACTGTGTTTGTAATGATGTAGGTGATGGTTCTTCCATAAACCTTTCATACATTTAAAAGGAGGATTCCACGCATGGATGGCATAATGCATGCTTCCGTAAATAAGGTAACCAAGCATAAAACCTGGAAAAAAGGCAAAAGCATTTTTTCCTATAATCAAATAAAACAAAAGGAAAAACAACGAAGCCAAAATCAAACTTGGCGCAGCGGGCATAAATAACCTTTCTCTATCTCTAGGATATTCATGGTGGTTGCCATGCAAAACATAATTTACTCTTTTACCAGTTTCTGTTTCTGGGTGATGGTGAAATAAAAAACGGTGCAAAGTATATTCTGTAAGTGTCCAAAATAATATACCGCCCAAAAAGGTAAGTAATATTTTTATTCCATCATATTGTAATGTATTGTAAGAATAATATGGAAACAAAATTAAGACAGGTAAATATATGCCCCAAATTACCAAGGGGTGTGTTTTGGTAAGATACTCCAGATAACTATTTCTGAATAACTGTGCTTGACCTTTATTGTGTATTTTTTTAAAATCCATTTTTCACAATATTATTTAGCAAATATACAAATTCATTTTTTTTGATTGCAAACTCTAGGCATACATTTGTTGTAAAATGGTAATTATGTAAGATCAATCAATAATTATACAAGTGCAATTTTTGTTCCAAAAAATATTTCTTACATTTTGCATAATAACTTTAGTAATGAATCTTAATTTTAAAACTTTTAAAACAAACAAACAGTGAAATTAGTTACATACTTAAAAGATCAACACGAGCAATTGGCATTATTGGTAAATGGTAAATTATATGATACTGATACACTGCATCCTGATTTGCCCATAAGCATGGCTATGTTTTTGGTATATTGGGAAGATGTTTTTCCTATAGCTAGAGCCGCAGAGCAAAGAATATTAGATGGTGGTTTTGAAGGAAAAAGAAAGAGAGCGTTTGATGAAGAAATAATATTGGCGCCTGTACCACATCCTACGAGTTGTAGAGATGGATATGCTTTTAGGCAACACGTATCAGCCGCTAGGCGCAATAGGAAAGTAGATATGATACCTGAGTTTGATCAATATCCCATTTTTTATTTTACCAATCATAACAGCATTCAAGGTCCTGGCCCTATAACTTGTATGCCCGATCATTTTGAAAAATTAGATTTCGAATTGGAAGCATCCATTGTTATTTGTAAGCATGGCAAAAATATTAAAGTGGCTAACGCAGATGAATACATAGGCGGCCTCATGATAATGAATGATATGAGTGCAAGGCGCTTGCAAATGGAAGAAATGTTGCTAAACCTTGGTCCTGCAAAGGGTAAAGACTTTTCTACTGCAATTGGACCGATGCTTGTAACGCTAGATGAGCTAGAAGGGTTTGTAGTACCCTGCAAAGAAAACCATACAGGTAAAAGCTGGAACTTAAAAATGACTTGTAAGGTAAATGGTATAACGGTAAGTGAAGGCAACTTGGCAGATATGGATTGGACATTTGCAGAAATTATAGAGCGAGCCAGCTACGGCGTAGATATGTATGCAGGAGATGTGATTGGAAGCGGTACAGTAGGCACAGGTTGCTTTTTAGAATTGAATGGTACAGGAAAACTAAACGACCCTAACTTTCAAGAGCAATGGTTGCAAAATGGAGATGTGGTGGAAATGGAAATAGATTTTTTAGGAAAATTGACGAATAATATTGTTGCAGAGGATACGGAGTGGAGTATTTTGGGAATGAAGAAATAGATTCACCGCAGAGAAAATGAGTTGAAAGAGATTTCGCAGAGAAATATTTTAACTAAATAAACATAAAAATGGAAAAAGCAAGACTAAATGAAATTGGTGGTATTATTCTTGACTCAGCGATTACTGTACACAGAGAACTAGGTGCAGGTTTGCTCGAATCTGCATACCAACTAGCTTTGAAAAGAGAATTAGAGTTGAGGGGATTATTTGTTAAAGCAAAAGTTTCAGTAGAATTAATTTACAAAGAAGTGCCTTTGGGAAAAGCCTACGAAATTGATTTGTTAGTTGAAGATGAAATTATTATTGAAAACAAATCTTGTGAAACTATTATTCCAATTTTTACAGCCCAAGTAATAACCTATTTGAAATTGTACAATAAAAGTCTAGGTTATTTAATAAACTTTAATGTTCCTTTATTGAAAGATGGGTTTAAAAGGATCGTAAATAATTTTTAATACTCTGCGAAACCTCCTTCAACTCATTTTCTCTGCGGTAAAAAATAGTAACTCATGTTAACATTAGATTTTAAAAACCTCCCAGCTTCTGAAATTCAAAATTACTTGCAACATGCCGTTGCCCCACGCCCTATTGCATTTGCATCTACCATAGATAAAGAAGGAAGCGTAAATCTGTCTCCATTTAGCTTTTTCAATTTATTTTCATCTAACCCGCCAGTGATAATATTTTCACCATCTAGAAGGGTAAGGGACAATACCACTAAGCACAGTTTGCAAAATGTATTAGAAGTACCAGAAGTAGTTATAAATATAGTGGATTATGATATGGTACAACAAACATCATTGGCAAGTTGTGAGTTTGCAAAGGGTGAAAATGAATTTACAAAAGCAGGGTTTACTGAAGAAAAAGCAACCATGGTAAAACCGCCCATGGTAAAGGAAAGCAAGATAAAATTAGAATGTAAAGTAATAGAAGTAAAACCCTTGGGTACCGAAGGTGGGGCAGGCAATTTGGTTATTTGTGAGGTGCTTTGTATGCATATTGATGAAAGTATTTTAGATGAAAATAAAAAAATAGATCAAACAAAAATAAACCATGTGGCAAGGCTTGGTGGCGATTGGTATTGCAAAGTAGATAACACAAACCTTTTTAAGGTAGCAAAACCAAATGTACAATTGGGTATTGGTATAGATGCTTTACCGGCTGCCATTCGCAATAGTAAAATTTTATCTGGCAATCATTTGGGGCAATTGGCAAATGTACATGATATGCCAGTAGTAGATCCAAACTTTGAAAGTGATACACTAAAACAAATTGTACAATATTATAATCTTGACCCACAAGAAATGGAAACAGAAACCCATAAGCTGGCAGCTATTTTATTGAATGATGGAAATATTACGGATGCATGGCAAGTATTGCTTGCAAATGATGTGATTTAACTTTAATAAAACAGTATCTGAAAAATACATCAGTATTTTTGCAAATATGAAGATATTTTTATTGTTATTGTTTCCATTTGCAAGTTATGCTCAACCTGCCAGTACATACAAAAACCTTGCGCTTGAAGGTGGAGGCATAAGAGGCATTGCTTATGCAGGTGCTTTTAGAGTATTAGAAGAAAAAGGAATTTTACAAAACATTGAAAATGTAGCAGGGTCTTCAGCAGGCGCTATTGGTGGGCTTATGGTTAGCATTGGATACAATGCCTTGGAAATTGATAGCATAATGATGTCGTTGCCTTTTCAAAAATTTAATGATGGCAAGGGCGGTATTATTGGAAAGTATAGAAGATTTAAAAGAAAATTTGGGGTATATAAAGGCGATAAATATGAGCAGTGGCTTAGGCAAATGTTGCTGGCAAAAACAGGAAATGCCGATCTCACTTTTGGAGAATTACACAATATGAAATTGCAAAACAAATTGTACAAAGATTTGTATTGCACTGGTACCAATATTAGTAGGCAACGATTAGAAGTATTTTCGTATAAAAGCTCGCCTGACTTTTCGCTAGCAACAGCTGTGCGTATAAGTGGGGGCATACCGCTATATTTCACGCCAATAGCATTAAATGATTCATTAAAGAAAATTGAAAAAGGAGATACATTGTCTTTTATAAACTATTATGTGGATGGTGGTATGCTATGCAATTACCCCATTTCTATGTTTGATAGCTGTAAAAAAGGAGGGTTGCCCCTTTTGTCGAATGATCTTGTTTTTAATAACCAAACATTAGGGATAAAGCTAGAAAGACAAGCGCAAATAGATTCTTTTAAATTAAATTCTTTGAGCGTGGCTCCTTACCGTCCCAAAAAAATTGGTGATTATATGAATGCTTATGGCAATTTGATGATGGAAGGTATGGAAAGAAAATACACTAATTTAGAAAACGAAAAAGGAAGAACGATTTATCTGAGTTATGGAGATATAAGCCCCGTTGTAAAAAAAATGAGCGTAAAAGAAAAAAGATTTTTGTTTGACAATGGTGTAAAGGGTACACAACAATTCTTCGAACAACCTTTTAAGGTGTCATCCAATTAAAACATTCATCCTGCCATCATCCTAAATAAGATTTTAGGCAATAGCAATTTTATCTACCCTAGTTGCATGCCTTCCACCCTCAAATGCGGTAGCTATAAATGTGTCAATCATTTGCTTTGCTACTTCTAAAGTCACAAACCGAGCAGGAATGCAAAGTATGTTGGCATCGTTGTGCATACGTGCAAGGGAGGCAATTTCGTTTTCCCAACAAATGGCTGCACGTATATGTGCATGCTTATTGGCTGCTATAGCTACACCATTGGCACTACCACAAAGTAAAATACCAAAACTATACTCTTTACTTTCTACAGCATTGGCTACAGGGTGGGCAAAATCAGGATAGTCAACAGAATCAGCACTGTATGTTCCAAAATCTCTCAAGGCTACACCTTTTTCATCCCTTAAGTAATTAATAAGTTTTGCTTTGTATTCAAAGCCCGCATGGTCGCTGCCTAAGGCAAAAGGTTTAGATAAATCTAACAACATATTTAATGGATAATTTAATAATCAATGAGTAATAACATTGTAAACTTTCACAAAGTTAATAAACAACGGTGCTATAAATAACCAACAACAAAATCAAAGGCTTCATTTTTTGAATATATATTTAAAAGAGAAGCCCCCGTAGAAACGGGGGCTGTTTACCAAAACTAACTGCTTATGAGAATCTTTAATTATTTCGTTATTATATAAACTTTATTGCAAATCCGAT
>JAYSWO010000018.1:0-6267 GCA_043717975.1 Ferruginibacter sp.
TTGCGGCCATTGAAAGTTTTTATCTGTTGCATTATAAAAACCAGTATATGGATTTGCTTGTTGGTTGCCTATCCATACAAAAGGAAAACGACCAGTAAATAAACCTGTTCCTCCTCTTAATACGGCCGTTTTATTGCCATTGATATCCCAATTAAAACCTATTCTAGGAGAAATTAATGGTTTTCTACTCGGAAATGCTGTGTTATCTAAATCTTTGCCTACGCCATTTGTTATCCTATTTCCATTAGCATCAAACAAAACTTGAGGGTCGTTGTTGGCTATAGTTGGTGAGCCTTCTTGAAAAGAACCTTTAAAAGTTCCATCATTATTAAAATTAGGATTCTTAAAACTTGCATTAGAATAAGAAGGGGCATCTATTCTTACACCATATGTCAATTTAAAATTCTTACTAGCCTTCCATTCATCTTGTACATAAGCTGAAAGCTGCGCTACAGTTAAGTAATAAAATGTCCACTGATTAGCTGCCGCTCTATTTTTAGCATAAGCTACATCTGCGCTAAGCGGATAGGCACCAAAAACATATGCCCCATCTACTGGCACACTATCTCTAAAAGTTTTTATATCTGCATTTGAAAATACAGCAGGTCCATATCCTGTAAGATTAAATGAATTGGCAAACTTAAAGGACTCGTAAGATGCACCAACAGTAAGCGTATGCTTGGGTAAAATAATATTAAAATTGTTGGTTGCTTGAAAAGCATCTTGGTTTAAAATATTGTTTATAGAAAATGGTTCGTGACCTGCGATAATATAACGTACTCCATTTTTAGTAATATTCACAACAGGAAATGGTGAAGAAAGTGGGTCTCTATTATCTCTAAACTGTGTATAAACCAATCTTAATTTGTTGGCATATCTGCTACTAAAATTCGATTTCAATTCTGCACCAAAAGAGTTCAATTTATTGTTGATTCTATACCCAGAATTTCTAAATTGTAAAGTTGTAAAATCGGGTCCACGACGACCGATGGCACTTGGATGCGCAGGTTTTTCTTTAGAGGCATCTAAGCCATTATAAGTAAAAGAAAGGCTGTTATTGTTATTGATATTCCAATCCAATTTAGCCAACCACTTGCTACTTTTTTGCTTGTAGTTAAAGCCTTGGTATTCACCTGTTTCGTAACCAAATTTATTTTTAAGAATGGTACGTACATCTATTAAATCTTGCTCCAATACACGAGAAGCGTTGTTTTTATCTGCATTAGCAGCAGTTTGGCCAATAAAAGCGGTAGGAGCATCTTGTCTTTGCTCTGTTTCAAAATTTACAAAATAAAATAATTTATTTTTTTTGATAGCACCACCCAATGCAAAACCTACTTGGTATTGATCTAACTTTGGTACAGCTACTTTTGATCCATTTATTTTTTTACCCGTAAGCCCTTCGTTTCTGTAAAAACCATACACGGTTCCCGCAAATGTATTGCTTCCACTTTTGGTAACGGTGTTTACACCTGCACCTGTAAAGCCCGCCTGTGTTACATCATATGGTGCAATGTTTACTTGTATTTGGTCTATGGCATCGAGCGATACCGGTTGAGAACTTGTTTGTCCACCAGGTGTTGGTGCATCCAATCCAAAAGGGTTATTAAAAACCGCACCATCTAATGAGTAATTATTGTATTGCCCATTTCTACCAGCAAACGAAGTTCCATTTACCGTGCTAGATGCAGATGGTGTAAGCCTTGTGAAATCGTCTGCACTTCTACTAATAGTAGGCATTTGACGAATTTGGCGAGAGCTAATATTGGTGGAAGCTCCTGTACGCTGACCATCAAATAATTTAGATTTTGATGCTACTGTAACTGTCTCTAAATTACCATCACCAGCCTGTAGCTTAAAATCTACTGCTGTATTTTGTCCTAATTCAAGGATAATGTTTTCTTCCGTTTTAGAAAGATAGCCAGTATATGTAACGATTATGGTGTAAGGACCACCCACTTTTAGGTTGGGTACTACAAAAGAGCCATTACTTTGTGAAACGGTAGATTTATTTATACCCGCATTGGCATAAGAAATTTTGACAGTTGCCCCTGAAAGTGGCTTTCCTTCTGTATTTACAATATTTCCACTAAGGGTTGCTGTGGTTACTTGTGCGTTTGTGGTGAGGCTGATTAAGCTTGTAAAAAAAGCAATGATTACCTTAAAAAGGTTGAATTTGTACATAAATTTAATATTAGTTTAATAGTTTGATAACAAAATTATAACAATCAATTAACGTACCAATGTTAAGTTTTTATGAACACGCTGAAAGCTTCTGTGGGCAAAGTGTTTGCAATTTTTTTATTTTTTTTAATATTTTAATGAAAAACGTATTTGGTTTACCCGACATTTATCATATAATAACATACTCGCAGCATTGGATTTAGATGTATGATGCGCTTGTTTCTTTAGCTAGGGGTCTATTATTGGTAATACATACTATTTATATAGTTTTAAACGGCTACTTTTGAAAAATAAACGCAAAAATCCATTTTGAAATTCACCATCATATCCGACACTCATGGCAAACACAACAGCCTACAACTCCCCGCAGGCGATGTACTCATACATGCGGGCGATGTGTCGTCTATGGGTAAGGAAAACGAAATATTAAATTTTTTAGATTGGTTTACCAAACAAGATTATACACACAAAATTTTTATAGCAGGCAACCACGATTTCTATTTTGAGCGTATGCCCGATGCAGATATACAAAATATTATATCAAGTAATGTTTTTTATTTAAACGATAGCGGCGTTTCTATAAATGGGATCAACATTTGGGGTTCGCCCATTTCTCCATGGTTTTACGATTGGGCTTTTAATAGGCATAGGGGTGCACAAATTCAACAGCATTGGAATATGATACCTACCAATACAGATATACTGATAACCCATGGCCCTGTGTTTGGCATATTAGATTATACAACCAACGGTATACGTGTGGGCTGCGAAGATTTGTTGGTAAAAGTACAGGAGGTTAAACCTAAGTTTCACATATGCGGGCATATACACGAGGCATATGGCATGCAGGAAAAAGATGGTACTACATTTATAAATGCAAGTGTAGTTAATGAAAAATATGAACTGGTGAATGAACCGATTGTATTTGAGTGGTAATGCTGAAATAATGTCTTTAATTTTTTTTAAAACAAAATAGATTACCATTATGGTAATTTCTTTTATTAATATCGAAACGCAAAAATTTACAACCTTGTTTCTCCACTTCTAATCACTTTTTTCTTTCCTTTGTTTTTCTTTTCCCATTCTATCATTTCAGGTGTTTTGGGTACTATTTTTTTCTTCGTAGCAGCAGAAGAAGTTGCTGTATTTTGTTGGGCGGGCTTTGGTACTACAAGATTATTTCTATCCCACTCTTCTGTTTTATATAATCGTCCTGTAAAAGATTCATAAAATTTCCATGTGCCTTGTTTTATACTATAAGGCTCAGCTTTTACAATTTTGTAATCAATAATTTCTCCGCTACCTGTACCATAAATAGGGATGGTGTCATATGGTGCATCGGGGTTAAAACCTTTCCAACTTTCTTCTCTTATAATCTCCCCTAAGGCAGTATAGTATTGTTGTTTACCATCTTTACCTCCATGCAGGAATGTTTCAAAACCAATAGGATCACCTTTTAGTGTATAATGCCTCCATACACCTTCTTTTTTATCGTCTTTAAAAACACCTTCATCTTCAAACCCATCTTCACCCCGCAATGGCTCCGTGCGTATAACCCATCTACCTTGCTTTAACCCTTTTTTATCAATTTTATTAAGTGTATCTCCATTGGGACTAAGTATAAAAGACTTTAATTGTGCAGTGCCTTTTTGTAAAAAAATAAAACATGTAAATAATAGTAGAAGAATATTTTTTTTCATTTTTTTATTTTATTTTATATGTCAAAAATACAAAGAATGTAGGGCTAAAAATGTTAATTATTTAAATTATAGCTGTTCATTTGTCAAAAATAAATCCATTTCTGTTCAATATGTCTTCACTACCTTTAAGCCCACAAAATTATTTGTTATGAAAATTGCATTTCATGGTGCGGCTCGTACGGTAACTGGCAGCAAGCATCTTATTACATTAGATAATGGTAAAAAAATATTATTGGATTGTGGACTTTTTCAAGGCATGGGCGATAAAACAGATGAACTAAATGGAAGCTTTGGCTTTAACCCTCGGGAGGTAGATTATGTAATACTTTCGCATGCCCATATAGACCACTGTGGCTTGCTACCCAAGTTGGTAAAGGATGGATACAAAGGGCAAATTTTTGCAACACCTGGTACAAAAGATTTGGCTGCTATTCTGATGGAAGATAGTGCAGGTATACAAGAAAGCGATGCTAAAATGACTAACAAACGGTTGGCTTTGCAAGGAATGCCTTTTGTATCGCCATTATACACAACGCTAGATGCAATGGCAGCCGCGGAGCGTTTTGAAACAGTAGATTATGACACATGGCATACCATAGAAACTGGGGTAGAATTTTCTTACACAGATGTTGGACATATTATTGGTAGTGCTGCGGTGCATTTACGCATCACAGAAAATGGCAAAAAATCAACACTTACTTTTAGTGGTGATGTGGGAAGATACCGTGATATTATTTTGCGTGCACCTGCAGTATTTGAGCAATCAGATTATATTTTAATAGAAAGTACATATGGCAATAGTTTGCATGAAGAATTTACACCATCTACAGATTTACTGCTAGAGTGGATAGAAAAAACCTGCATACATAAAAAAGGAAAATTGATTATGCCTGCATTTAGTGTAGGTCGTACACAAGAAATTTTGTATGCGCTCAATCAATTAAGTTTAGAAAATAGATTACCTGAACTTGATTATTTTGTAGATAGTCCATTGAGTATGGAAGCAACAACAGTTATAAAAAGCCATCCAGAATATTTTAATGAAAGCATACAACAGGTAATGAAAGTAGATAAAGATCCGTTTGCTTTTCCTGGATTAATATTTACAAAATCGGTAGATGATTCTAAGCTGTTAAATTACAGAAGGGAACCTTGTGTAATTATTTCGGCAAGTGGTATGGCGGAAGCTGGTCGTGTGAAACACCATATAAGAAATGGGATAGAAAATAGTAGAAACAGTGTGTTGCTTACAGGATATTGCGAACCACATAGCCTTGGTGGTAGATTAAAAAATGGAGATAAAGAAGTGCGCATTTTTGGCAGGTGGTACGAGGTAAATGCAGAAATAGGGCAAATAAGGAGTATGAGTGCGCATGGAGATTACAATGATTTGCTTCATTTTTTAGCATGCCAAGAGGCTAGTAAAGTAAAAAAAGTGTTTTTGGTACATGGCGAGTACGAGGTGCAGCAAGATTTTAAAGCAAAGCTTGTTGCCAAAGGCTTTGCCAACGTGGATATACCTGATATGCATACAGAGTGGGAGCTAGTTTAAAAAAATGTATTTGTGATATTCTTTTAAAAGATTTGGTTTTAAAAACCTAGTTCTCTATATTTGCACTCCGAAAGAAAAAAATGCCGTGTTGGTCAACCGGTTAAGACGCCTCCCTTTCACGGAGGAATAACGGGTTCGATTCCCGTACATGGTACACGGCAAATGAAAGCCTCTCAAATTTGAGAGGCTTTTTTAATAAAGAAATTATCAGAAACGGAGGAATATCGGTAGTTCCTTGACTGCGTCACGCAGGCAGGGATTCCCATACATTGTACACGGCATAAGCACCCCAGAAATGAGGAGCTTTTCTTTTATAAAACCTGTTGTACGATTACTGTATATTTTTTGAATTGGATATTAGATGGAGCAACAAATGTGGTATAGCAAAAGATGTGATTGCTTGTTTGAAAGAATAAAATGCTGTGGGGGTAAACATTTCATTTTTTAATTGGAGTATTAACTAGTTATTTTTTATTTAAATAATGCTTGGGTATAGTTGTTATAATGAATAAATATTTTTTAAATAAATGGTTATAAATAGTTTATAATTATTTTTTGAAAAAGCGATTTTTAAAAAAAATATTTTTTGGTTCTGTAACAATTTTATAACAACTTTCAACGTTATTATTTTGTGTAGTAGTTTTTCTACGAGCCTTGGCTTAGTTACGATTATTATTACAACCAAAATCTAATGTCCAATTTGTATTTCAAAATCTGCAATTTTTTATGAGAAAGTATTTTTTTAAGGATGCTAACATTGAGAAAGGCCCTTTTACCTTGGATCAATTAAAATTAGAAAAAATATATGCCAATACGCCTATTTGGTTTGAA
>JAYSWO010000171.1:0-5011 GCA_043717975.1 Ferruginibacter sp.
AAATCAAGTATAATATAAAAGGGTGGAAAATCCACCCTTTATTTTTTTATCTCGGACAATAATAATTTAAAATATTATTATTAAAAATTGAAAATTAAGTAAATAAGTGTATAAATGTATGTTCTTACTTCTTTTTTTTACTATAAAAAATACTTATTTAATATCCCATATACTACATACCTATGTTCAATTTTACTACAAATGAATGGTTTTATACAATTATTTAAACTTATTGAAAACAACGCTACTTATTCAATACGAAAAAACAAAAGCTTATTTAATATATGGGTAAACAAAAGCTAGATATTACAACATCAATAGACCACTTTGCCACAAAGTATTCATTGGTTTATTATCCCAAAATAGCTCAAAATCTTCTAGCCCTACCGCTTCGTAGCTTTCTTTTAGTTGTTGTAGGGTAATTTGTTTTTCGTTATGTACTGAAAGCTGAGGAAGCATTTCTAAAAACCAATCGGCATTGCTTTTTAGTATTTGTATTTCTTGTATGCTACGCTTATTAATAAAGCCAACCTTTGCCATTTCTCTACTATAGCCTTTTTTAGATTGTGTAAAATATTCTACCATTGGTATATTGCCCAAGAAAATAATTTTTGCATTTGGTTTAAACGAATTTATTTCTATTTCGTTTAAAGCATTTTCAATAAAGCTAGGGGCAATTTTTGTTTTTGGAATTCTGTGCTCAAACCATTTTTGCAATGGTTCGTCAATACCAATATTATGCATGTAATTAAACAAAGATTTTTTTAAGCCGTATCCAAAACTATCATGGTCACCTCCAGTTTCATCTTCATACTCCACATCGTTGTTGGCAAATGTGCCTATAACTTCACTTAGTTTTTTTATGTTAAATTTTTGCGGGTTTAAACCAACAGGGCTATGCGCCGTAAGCGCAAACCTATGCCAGAAGGCGGATTGGAGCACATTGGTTGCAAATAGTTGTCGCACCATTTCTAAAGAGTCTATCGTTTCTTGATCTGTTTGTGTGGGAAAGCCATACATGAGGTATGCGTGCACGAGTATGCCTGCTTGCGTAAAATTTCTATTTACTTTTGCTACTTGAGAAACGGTAATACCTTTATCTATTAATTGCAACAAACGATCGCTGGCTACCTCAAGCCCACCAGAAACCGCAATACAACCTGAAGCACTAAGCAACAAACACAAGTCTCTTGTAAAGCTTTTTTCGAAACGCACATTGGTCCACCAGCTCACTACCATTTTTCTTTTTATAATTTCAATAGCCACTGCACGCATAAGAGCAGGTGGAGCAGCTTCGTCTACAAAGTGAAAACCATTCTGACCCGTTTGTGCCATTATTGTTTCCATTCTATCGCATATAATGCCCGCTGCTACAGGTTCGTAGAGTTTTATATAATCGAGGCTTACATCGCAAAAAGTACATTTGCCCCAATAGCAACCATGCGCCATGGTTAGTTTGTTCCATCTTCCATCGCTCCACATTCTATGCATAGGGTTTACTACTTCTATGGCAGAAATGTATTTGTCTAATTTTAAATCGCTATAGTCTGGTGTGCCTACTTGCCCTTGTTTGTAGTCTTTTACAGCGGTATTATTTATGTAAACCACTTTTTCATTTTGCAATAAAAAAGTACGCTTTAGTTCATCTACAGTTTTATTTTTAGTAATGTATGCAATGAGGTTTTCAATGGGTGCTTCTCCATCATCTAATGTAATAAAATCATAAAATTCAAATACCCGTACATCGCTTAATGGACGTAGCTCAGTATTGGCAAAACCGCCGCCCATCATCACTTTCATTTCAGGATGGTTTTTCTTTATCCACTGTCCACAACGCAAAGAAGTATATAAATTACCAGGGAAAGGAACAGATAAAGCTACCATTTTCGGGTTCAGATCTTTTATTTGTGCAGCTAGTATGTCTATCAATATTTCATCTATAAAAGTATAAGGTTTTTGCAGTTCTTTATATAATTCATCAAAGCTATTTGCAGAGCGGCCAAGTCTTTCTGCATATCTACTAAAGCCAAAATGGCTATCCACTGTTTCTTTTATAAGATCAGATAAATCTTCTAGGTACATTGTAGCAATATATTTCGCTCGGTCTTGTATGCCCATGTTGCCAAAGGCTTTTTCTAAATCATCTGTATGTTCAAATCTAGATGCTTCTGGCAGCATTTCTCTTTTGCAAATACTATGTGCAAGGGTAGGGTTATTGTCTTGCAAAAAAGCAATCACAGCATCAATGCTGTTTATATAATCATTTTGTAGAGCAACCATTTTTGTTGTATTGGTAGAAAATGTTTGCTCTTGCGTTTTAATTTTTTCAAAAAGATTGCTTAATCCTTTTTTTGAAAACAATGCACAGGTTACTTCGATACCTAAATCGCTTTGGAAACTGGCAATCCCTTTTGTGTTTAAAAAACCCTTTATGTACGCAGTAGCTGGGTAAGGCGTATTTAATTGGGTAAATGGGGGCGTTATTAGGAGGATGGTAATAATAACTGTAAAATTATAATGAATAAATTAAAAAATATTGGAAAACATTGTTGTGATAATAAAATTATTGACAACTATTTTACACACTTATGGCCAAAAACAACACACTTATGGCCAAAATGACGCAGTTATAAATTAAAATAAAATAATGTATTGATTACTCTACATTTGTCTTTTAAAAAACTAAAATCAAAAACATGAAAAAATTATTATTTGTAGCCATTGCATCTATGGCTTTATTTTCGGCTTGTAAGAAAAAAGATGTAGAAAAAACAACTGCGGAAAAACTTATCGGAAAATGGTCGTTGATTACAGAAACCAATAATGACTATTACAATAATACATCCCATATAGTTACCTATCCAGGTACTGCAAGTGATGCAATTGACTTTAGAGCTGATGGAAGAGTATATGATGGGCCAAATTTCACTTCTTCGAGTGCTTATACTGTAGTTAGTGATACAAAGCTTTCAGTGGATGGCGTTTCAACTGATATTTATGCTTTAACTGATAATCAACTAATTCTTCACATAAAAATAGCTGGCGTGGGAACTGATTATGATGAGTATACGTCTACTTATGGTAGATAAAACTTATTATTAAGTAAAGAACATAAAAGGGTGCAGAAATGTGCCCTTTTATATAACATAGTATGTGATTAGTATAGATGGAGGTAATCAATTGTTTTGATGTATATAACAAATTGGTAGGTTAACACTATATTAATAAAATGATAACAAGCCGAGCTTTATAGTGTAAATCTGTCTCAAAAATAATAAATAAAAAAAATGAATAAATTACTAATTGTTGGATTTGTATTTTTAGCCTCTTTCTCAGCATGTAAGAAAAAAGATGTGGAAAAAACAACTGCAGAAAAGGTTGTTGGAGTTTGGAAAGTTTCGAATTTTTCATACAATGATTTTTACAGTAATGCCAATCATTTTACAAGCTACACAGGTATAGCTTCAGATTATTGGGATTTTAGAACAGACGGTAAAATATATTTACAAGAATCAGGTGTGAAAGATACCGTATCTTATTCTATTGTGAGTGATACAAAAATGATTTATGATGGCGACGATTGTGATATTAGAACATTAACAGACAATCAGTTCGTTATTTACAATAAATATACTGTAACTACATCTCCAATACAATATTATGAGTCCACATTTAATCTTGCTAAATAATAAATTACATTTATGAAAAGGGTATAGTAATGTACCCTTTTATATTACTTATTACATGATTGCAATGATTTTGGTAAGCAATTGTTTTGATGTAAGAAACAAATTCGCAGGTTAAAGCCATGTTAATAAAATGATAACAAGCAGCGCTTTATATTGTAAATGTATCTTAATATAAACTAAAAGAAAAAAAATGAAAAAATTATTATTATTTGTAGCCATTGCAACTATGGCATTATTTTCTGCTTGTAAGAAAAAAGATGTAGAACCTGAAGTGCCAGTTGTTCCTGTTGTAATTCCTACAACAGTAGCACAAAAGATTATAGCCAAATGGGGGATTACATCATTTGTCGTAAATAACTATTACAGCAATGCAGATCATATAAACACTGTAAATGGCTCAGCTTCAGAATATCTTGATTTTAGATCTAATGGTAAATTGTATATAAATTTCAATACAATTGGTGGCTTAGATACCTTACAATACAATCTTGTAAATGATTCTACCATAAATATAGACGGAGATATTAACAAAATAAAAGAAATAACAGATACAAAATTTGTTATTTACTCAAAAGATATATACAGTACAAATCCTTTAGAATTTGATGAATTTACTATTAATTTGAAAAAGTAATTTTAAGAGCTACAAAACTGTAGCTTTTTTTATACCCTTTAGTTTTTATATTTGTTACATGAAGACACTCTTCCTCATTCGCCATGCAAAAAGTAGTTGGGCCAATATTGGTGAAACAGATTTTGACAGATCATTAAACGAGCGTGGTAAAAGGGAGGCGGCAGAGATGGCTGAAAAATTAGTGAACCAAAGTATAAAAATAAATGGCTTTGTGAGTAGCCCAGCTAAGCGAGCTATCAAAACATGTAAAGCTTTTTTGGAAGCTTATGGTAAACATAAAGAAGATATTATATTGGTTGAAAAATTATACCATCCAGCTCCACATGTTTTTTATGAAGTAATAAAAGAGCTAAATGATAATGATGAAAGTATTGCCATATTTTCTCACAACCCTGGTATTACAGAATTTGTAAGCACCGTGTGTGGCAAAGTGCGCATTGTAGATATGCCTACCTGTGGCGTTTTTGCTGTGGAGGCAGATATAGATAGCTGGAAAGATTTTGAAAAAGTGGAAAAGCGTTTCCTGTTTTTTAAATATCCTCGAGAATAATTAATTTTCTTCGTAATTTTTTGTGGCCACGAATAGCACGAGTTTTCACGAATAGCCTTTTATCGATCGGGTTTATTAGTGGCATTCGTGGCTATAAACTACAAAATCTTCTCAAAAAAAATGGCATTTTTTTCAGGA
>JAYSWO010000172.1:0-1984 GCA_043717975.1 Ferruginibacter sp.
TATCCAGTGACCAAATATAATTAATACAGCTACGAAAGTTACTACTGTCCAGTTTCTTTTTGAACCCTTTCTCATCAATATTAATAATGGCGCTAAAAAATTTACAATTAAGTTGAAAAAGAATATTCCATGATAAGGTCCACTCTTTTCTGCAGTACCAATTCTAGCTATAAAATACCTTGTTTCTTCCGGTTGGTTACTGTACCAAATAAGCATGTATTGGTCAAACCACAAGTATGCCCAAAATACCGAAAACGCAAACATAAATTTACCTACATCATGCAAATGCTCTTCCGTAACATATTCTAGCTCTCCTCTATTTTTTAAGTAAATAACAAAAATTGCTATAAGCGACATGCCAGATACAAACGTACTGGCAAATGTGTACCAGCTATACATCGTACTGTACCAATGTGCATCAATACTCATCAGCCAAAACCAAGGTAGTGTAGAAGCTACTGTTAATCCAAATACAACTACATAAAAAGATGCTACGGTAAAATTAGTATCCATCCAAGTTTTTGCTTCAGGCAAAGACATGGGTGCTTGGTTATCTGTTTTAACGCTCAACTTACGCATTTTTCCACCTAACCAAATCCACAATAAAATTGAAACTGCAGACCATATTAAAAAGAATGCTGGATTTAAGAAACCACGTTTACCATTTAAAATTTTATCAAAATTGGGAGAATTATGATCGTACAAGCTAGTATCTAACCAATGATAAATATCTGTACGACCACCAAGTACGATAGCCAATAAAATTAAGAAAGTAACTCCTCCAAGTATAGTTGTTACGCTAGAGATAGCTTCGGGAACTCTTTTTAGTGCTACCTGCCAACCTCCCAATGCCAATGTGGTTACACAAATAAAGAACATAGATGCATTTACCACCAATAAAAAATAAACACTGTTTTGAAGCAACACTGCCCAAAATCTTGTACTGTTATCTCCATGCCCATGATGTGTAGCTGTTTGCGAAAATGGATGGAATGCAATAAAACCATAAAGTACCGCTAGCAAACCTGCTACGATAAGACCCCATGTCCATTTTTTAAAGCTACTCGGTAATTCAAAATTGTTAGTCATCTAAAAATTATTTTGTGTAAATACTTTTATTATTCTTTTATTATATCTTCTTTGCTGTTGTATCTGCACTAACTTTTGCTGATTCAACTTTTGGTTGTAGAGTTCTAATGTATTTTATTATCATCCAACGTTGTGCTCTTGTTACTTGCGATGCATAACTACCCATTACGCCTTTACCAAATGTTATAGAATGAAACATAGTACCGTCGCTCATACTTACATATGCAGGAGAAGTAAGATTTGCAACTCCACCTACTCCATTGCCTGCTACAGGGCCATTAGCCAATCCTTTTGCTCCGTGGCAAATACCACAGTTTACATTATATAGCCTTCCCGCCTCTGCCATTTCTTTTTTTGATAATACAATAGTATCGTAAGGGTTTTTTAAAGATGAGCTTAGTGCATAGCTACCTGTTGTATCACTTGGCAATGAATAAGCAAATAATTCTCCTCTTTTTATAGTACCAGCTGGTGGTACATTGTTGTAGAAAATTTTATCTCCACCTTTGTTGTACATATCCATCGTAAACTTTGCACTATCTCTTTCAGCAAAACTTTCGTATGCTCGGCTATATGCCATATCGGGCATATAAATTCTTCCTGGCTCACGACGAACCCCATCGCAACTGCTAAATACAGCTACACCTAATACTAGTGCCGTAATTATGTAAGTAAGTTTTTTCATTTATCAATTATCAATTAAACAATGTATCAGTTTCAATTTAGTATCCAACTTCTTCTCTATATAATTTTTGCTCTCTATCATATCTACCAAGCCACCATCCTGTTTCAGCTATTTGTGTATTTATATCTTGCCCACCTGCGTTTTGCATAAACGATTGCAATTCGCTTTCGTTTGTTTTATCTGTACACTCTATTACCATTACAAAATGAT
>JAYSWO010000173.1:0-4987 GCA_043717975.1 Ferruginibacter sp.
GTAACTACCAATGGTGTTTTGCCCCCATCATTGCCCAATGCGCCTACAGCTACATCGCAAGTTTTAAGTTGTTTGGATAATATTTTGGGTTCTATTACTGATGTCCACAACCGTACGCCGATGTTATTTTGTAGCCTTTTTAATCTGTAAATACTATTGTCAAATATTTTTACACTTGCACCCATAGCTAGTGCCGTACGTGCTGCATATTCACCTACAATACCTGCACCAATGATAATAACTTTTGTGGGGGGTATACCACTTATACCACCAACCAACACACCTTTTCCATTATTGGCATTGCTCAAATATTGTCCCGCAATTAGCATTACAGCAGAGCCAGCTATTTCACTCATGCTTCTTACAATCGGATTATGCCCACTATCATCTTTTAAGTTTTCAAAACTGAGTGCAGTTACTTTTTTCTGCATCATTTTTTCTAAAATTTCTCTTTTCATTTCTGCCAAATGAATGGGAGAAATTATGTACTGATTCATTTTTAATAACTCGCATTCTTCCAAACTTACTGGGGCACTTTTTACAATAATATCGGCTTCAAAAACTTGTTTTTTATCATAACATATCCTTGCTCCTGCTTCGCTGTAATCATTATCAGAATAGTTAGCACCCGTACCTGCATTGGTTTCTATGCATACTTCGTGCCCATTTGCCACAATTACACTTACGGCATCTGGCGTAAGCGCAATACGATTTTCATTAAAAGAATCTTCCTTTGGTATACCAATAAAGAGGGCTTCTTTTTTGGGTTTTATATCCAAGGTTTCTTCTAAGGTTTCGTATGTAAGTGATGGTGATACGAAGGGTTTTGTTGTTGCCATGTGTTGGTTGATTTGTTAATTAGTTGAATAGTTGATTTTAACCATTCTAATTATTCTCTACTATTGTTAAAAATTTATTGCTGTTTATCTCAAAGAGGTACAATTTAATTAAAACTTCTCAATCAACTAATCACCCAATAACTAATTTCCTTTCTTTCTCTCCGGAAACCGATAAATAACAATGCACCGTATCATCAGGGAATAAACCTGGGGTTATCTCCGGCCACTCTACCAAGCAAAGGTTACCACTATAAAAACAATCTTCCACACCAGCATTAATGGCTTCTATGTCATCTTTTAAACGATATAAGTCCAAATGATAGATTACTTTATCTTCGGCAGTATGATACTCATTTATGATGGAGAATGTAGGGCTACTTACCGTGTCATTTACTTTTAGCACATCACAAATAGAATGTACAAAAGTGGTTTTACCTGCGCCCATTTGTCCATGCAGGGCTATTACTTTTTTGTTGCCTATAACTTGCAAAAAAGTGTTGGCAGCTTCATTTATCTTGTCTAATGAAAAATTTACATCCATGTTGCAAAGATAATACCGATGTGTTATCCGTAATCGCTCAAAAATGGGCTCAACGGCTAACCAATCGGCATTAACCAAAAATATTTATAAAAAAGCTGTTTAAATTTCTTATTAGGTAAATAGTTATAACAATTGCAAGATAATTTTGCATTATGCAAACAACAGAACTGAAAGTAGAAGGCATGACGTGCAGCAATTGTGCTTTGAGTGTAACAAACTATCTCAAAAAAGAAGGGTTTTCTGATGTGCAGGTAAATCCTATAACGGGCGCAGTGAGCTTTGGGTCTGATAAGGCTGTAGAGATAATTAAAATAAGGGCAGGTATAAAAAAGTTAGGGTATACAGCAATAGACGAAAATGAAACGATTATAAAAAAAAAGACATCCTTTTTATCAAGCAACAAACAGCGCTTTTTATATACACTTCCCTTTACGCTCCTATTAATGCTACACATGCTACCTATGAGCGCATACACACATTGGCTTATGAACCCGTGGGTACAATTGGCTTTGTGCCTGCCAGTATTTATTATTGGTATGTATTTTTTTGGCAGAAGTGCTGTAAAAAGTTTAATGCATGGTACGGCCAATATGAATGTATTAATTTCTGTAGGTGCTTTAGCTTCGTTTATTTATAGCCTTGTGGGTGCTACATTACAGCTTGGAGAGCAGTATTTATTTTTTGAAACTACCGCATCTATTATCACGCTGGTTTTCCTTGGAAATTATTTAGAAGAAGCTTCTATTCAATCTACACAAAAGGCGGTTCGTTCTCTTACTGCTTCGCAAAAAGTAATGGCCAATATGATTGCTTTTGATGACGAGCACAAGGAACAAATTTTTCCTTTGGAAAATGTTTATTTGAAAACGGGCGATTTAGTACTCATAAAAACGGGCGAACAAGTACCTGCCGATTGTAAAATATTATGGGGCGATTGTATGGTAAACGAAGCCATTGTTACGGGCGAAAGTTTGCCCCTGGCAAAAACAAAAAAAGATTTTTTAATTGGTGGTAGCGTTTTAGAAAATGGCTTGGTAAAAGCACAGGTAACTGCCGCAGGAAAAGATACTGTACTTTCTGCCATTGTGAAAATGGTGGAAAATGCTCAAGCAGAAAAACCACCCTTGCAAAAATTCGCTGATAAAATAAGTGCCATTTTTGTACCAATAGTATTAGTATTGGCTGCGTTCACTTTTTTAATAAATTATGTTGCATTTAATGTTGGTAGTGGTGACTCTTTAATGAGAGCTGTGGCAGTATTGGTTATTTCTTGTCCGTGCGCTATGGGGCTTGCTACACCCGCGGCTATTGCAGTTGGGCTTGGGCGTGCAGCAAAAAAAGGCATATTGTTTAAAAATGCATCAGCATTAGAATTGTTTAAAAGTATTAAGCAAGTGGTATTTGATAAAACTGGTACGCTTACAACAGGTAAATTTTCCATTAGCAACTTTTCAACCTCAATAGACGAAGCGGAGTTTAAGAAAATTGTTTTTTCACTAGAAAAATTTTCCAACCATCCCATTGCAAAAACAATAGTAGAGCATTGGAAAACCAATGATATTATTTCATGGAAAAAGATTGAAGAAATAAAAGGCATTGGTATAAAAGCTATTGATAAAAATGATACTATTTATGAAGCAGGCTCCTTTAAAATTTTAGCCAATCAAAATAATGAAGAACATAATATTTACATTTTAAAAAATGGCGAACAAATTGGTTGGATAGATGTACAAGATGAAATAAGGCTAGAGGCAAAAGAAATCATTTCATGGCTACACTCAAAAAATATAAAAACTGTTTTGCTAAGTGGCGATTTGCAAAACAAATGCAATTATTTGGCAAAGCAAGTAGGTATTGATGAAGTTTTTGCAGAACAAACACCAGCTCAAAAATTAGAAAAAATTGCACAGCTTAATGCAATAACACCCACAGCAATGGTAGGAGATGGCATAAACGATGCACCGGCTTTGGCAAAAGCCACATTGGGCATTTCTTTAAGCGATGCATCTCATATAGCTATGCAAAGTGCAGATGTTATTTTGATGAACAGTGGTATTGAAAATTTACCACTTGCACTAGGGCTTGGTAGGCATACTAATATTACCATCCAACAAAATTTATTTTGGGCGTTTTTTTATAATATTATTGCTATTCCTATTGCGGCTTTTGGTTTGCTTACACCTACGCTTGCTGCATTGGCCATGGGTTTTAGCGATATTGTATTAGCGGTAAATTCGGTGAGGTTGTTTGTGAAGAAGGTTTTGTAAAAATTTGTATATTTGGGTATTAAAATTAGAAAAATGGTAACAAAAGAGAAAAAAGTAAAGAAAAAAGTAAAAATAAAAAAAGATGAAATCTTAAAAGTTAACCTTGAGGATATTTTAAAGCCAAAATCTATTTCTCGATTTTTTGGAATAGATCCAAATTGTGAAGATGGAATGACATACCAAAAAAGAGTAAGGAATGAGTGGTAGAAATATACTTGCAGATACAAATATTGTGATGTATATATTAGCTGGTAATAAAGCTGCCGCTGTTTATAGAAACGACCATTTTTATGTGTCAGATATTATAGAAATAGAGTTGTTAGGCAAAAAAGATATTTCTGCATTTGAATATAAACTAAGAAAAGACTTTTTAGACAATTGTGTGATTGTTGATTTAACAGAAGTCATTAAAAAAGTTACTATTAAATTGAAACAGAAGTACACAATTAAAACCGCAGATGCAATAATTGCAGCCTCTTCTATATATCTAAACTTGCCTTTTGTTACCGCCGACAAAGGTTTCAAAAAAATACAAGAATTAGATTTACAACTTTTAGACCTCAAATAATTTTTGATGTCTCCACACGAAATACTAAAAAAATATTACGGCTACGACACCTTTCGCCCACTACAGGAAGACATTATTCATTCTATTTTACAAAAAAAAGATACGCTCGCATTGTTGCCAACAGGTGGTGGAAAATCAATCTGCTTTCAAGTGCCGGCATTGATGACAGATGGGTTGTGCTTGGTGGTAAGTCCACTCATTGCACTCATAAAAGACCAAGTAGAAAATTTAAAAAAGAAAGGCATTGGTGCATTGGCTATTTACTCCGGTATGAGTTTTATAGAAGTACGGCAAACATTGCAAAATGCTTCGTTTGGTAATTTTAAATTTTTATACGTTTCGCCTGAGCGGCTAGAAACAAAATTATTTTTAGAATATTTACCTGCGCTAAAGCCAAGCCTTATTGCGGTTGATGAAGCACATTGTATTTCGCAATGGGGTTATGATTTTAGGCCCTCATACATGCGCATAGCCAACCTGCGGGAAGAGTTGCCTGGTGTCCCTATCATTGCATTAACAGCATCCGCCACCCTTGCTGTACAAGATGATATTTGCAAAAATTTGTTGTTTAAAAAAGATAGCCATCGTTTTCAACAATCTTTTGTACGACCAAATTTATCGTACAGTGCTTTTAAACCGGTAGCCAAAGAAAATAAACTAATAGAGATTTTACAAAATGTAAAAGGCAGTTCTATTGTGTATTGCAAAAGTAGAAAGCAAACCATGAAGGTGAGTGAGTTGCTTAAACTAAATAATATTAATGCAGATTTTT